>NZ_JBBGZG010000001.1:268001-502013 GCF_037479315.1 Comamonas sp. MYb69 | reverse complement strand
GCCGTGGCCCTGTCTGCGGCCGCGCCCGCGCCCCGCTTGCTGCTGGCCCGCCTGGTCGCCGGCGATGGCAGCGCCACCCTGGCTGCGGCGCTGCGCGAGCGCGGCAGCACCCCCTATTGTTGTCTGGCAGCGGGCCTGCGCCCGGCTGATCCACAAACCCAAGGAGTTACGGCATGACCGTGCATTTCATCGGCGCCGGCCCCGGCGCTGCCGACCTGATCACCGTGCGCGGCCGCGATCGGATGGCCAGCTGCCCCGTCTGCCTCTATGCGGGCTCGCTGATCCCGCGCGAGCTGCTGGCCCACTGCCCGCCCGGCGCGCGCATTGTCAACACCGCATCGATGAGCCTGGACGAGATCATCGAAGAGATTCGCGCCGCCGATGCGCAAGGCCAGGATGTGGCGCGCCTGCATTCGGGCGATCTGTCGGTCTGGTCGGCCATGGGCGAGCAGCTGCGCCGCCTGCGCGCACTGGGCATTTCCTACAGCGTGACGCCGGGCGTGCCCTCGTTTGCCGCGGCTGCCGCCACCCTGGGCGCCGAATTGACCTTGCCGGGCCTGTGCCAATCGGTGGTGCTCACACGCACCTCGGGCCGCGCCACTGCGATGCCCGAGGGCGAGCAACTGGCCGCCTTTGCCGCGACTGGCGCGGTGCTGGCGATCCATTTGTCCATCCATGTGGCCGAAAAGGTGCAAAGTGAGCTGCTGCCGCACTATGGCGCCGACTGCCCGGCCGCCATCGTCTGGCGCGCCAGCTGGCCCGATGAAACCGTTGTACGCACCAGCGTGGGCCAACTGGCCCAGGTCGTGGCCGCCAGCATGGAGCGCACCGCCATCATCCTGGTGGGCCGCAGCATCAGCGCCGAGGACTTTGGCGAGAGCCGCCTCTATGCCACCGACTACGACCGCCGCTACCGGCCCCAGGGCACCGAGCCACGCTTTCCGGCACCCGCCGCTGCGGTGGATACCGCCACCGACCGGCCGCTCACCTCAAAACCAATCAGCGCTGAAGGCCAGGCATGAGCAGCAGCTTACCGCCGGTTGCGCTGACACTGATCGGCATTGGCACCGGCAACCCCGACCACCTGACGCGCCAGGCCATCGCCGCAATGAATGCGGCCGACCTACTGCTGCTGCCCCACAAGGGCGAGGACAAGGCCGAGCTGGCGGCCCTGCGCCAGTCGCTCTGCGATGCGGTGCTGCAGCAGCCCGCACCGCTGATTGCTGGCTTTGACATGCCCGAGCGCCGCAGCCAGGGCGAGGACTACCTGAACCAGGTCGATGAATGGCATGCGGCCATCACCCTGCGCTGGCAGGCGGCGATTGCGCAGGCGCTGGCCCATGGTCTGGTGCCGCGTAGCAGCAACGGCGTGCTGCAGGTGGCGCTGCTGGTCTGGGGCGATCCATCGCTCTACGACAGCACCTTGCGCATTGCGGCGCGCATGCAGCCCGCGCCGCAGCAGGTCACGGTCATCGCAGGCATCACCTCGATGCAGGCACTCACGGCCGCGCATGCGATCGCCGTCAATGACATTGGCCAGCCCTTTACCGTCACCACCGGCCGCCAGCTGCGCGAGCAAGGCTGGCCGGCCGGGGTGGACACGCTGGTGGTGATGCTCGACGGCCAGTGCAGCTTTCGCAGCCTGCCGGCGGCGCAGGCCCGTGGTGTCTACATCTGGTGGGGCGCCTACCTGGGCATGGCCCAGCAGTGCCTGGCACACGGCCCGCTGGCCGAGACAGCCGAGCGCATTGTGGCCACACGCGCCGCTGCACGCGCCCAGCATGGCTGGATCATGGATATCTATCTGCTGCGCCGCATGCCCATCAATCCAGCGCAGGCTGAGGCAGCACCGGCAGCGCCAGGCTGAACACGGCCCCCGGTCCGGGCTCGGCCGCAGCGGCATGCAAGCTGCCGCCATGGGCCTGCACAATGCGCTGGGCCAGCGCCAGCCCCAGGCCAATGCCGGAGATGCTGGACTCGGCGTGGCCCCGGCTGAAGGGTGCAAACAGCTGCTCGGGCGCCAGGTGTGCTGGCAGGCCCGGCCCGCTGTCCTGCACACGCAGGAGCAAATGGTCGCGCTCGACGTGCGCCGTCACCCGCACGGCGGTGCCCACGGGGGTGTATTTGCTGGCGTTGTCCAGCAGGTTGACGAGCACCCGCTCCATCATCGCCGCATCAATCCACAGCAGCGGCAAATCGGCCGGCAGCTGCAGCTGCACCGGGTGATCGGCCAGGCGCCCGCCCAGCTGGCGCAAGGCACTGCCCACCAGCTCATCGACGGGGATCCAGGCGCGCTGCAGGTGCACGCCGTCCTGCTGCAGCCGGGCCATGGCCAGCAGGTTGTCCACCAGCTGCTGCAAGGCCTGGGCCTGGTTGCGGATCTGCAGCAACATGTCTTGCGCCGGGCCGGGCGGCGCGTGCGGCAGGCCGGCCTGGGCGGCGCCCAGGATGCTGGTGAGCGGCGTGCGCAAATCATGCGATACCGACGACAGCAAGGTGTTGCGCATGCGCTCGCCCTCCATCGCCACCTGGGTCTGCTGGGCCACCTCGACAAAATGCACGCGCTCGAGCGCCAGCGCAATCTGGCTGGCACAGGCATCCAGCAGGCGCCGCTCTTCGGGTACGCGCAGGCGCTCGGGCGTGCGCAGCTGCAGCACCAGCACGCCGCGCGCCCGCACCGGCGCCATCAGCGGCACATACAGCGCGTCCGACGCGGCCAGGGTGTCCGTACCCCGGCCGGCCATCTGGCTGTGCTCCATGCTCCAGCGGCCCACGCTGGCATCAATCGCCGCCTCGCTGCCGGGCGCCACATGCAGCTGCTCTTGTGCATCGGGCAGCAGCAGGCCGGTGCGCGCATCGAACACGCCCGAGACCGTCGTCAGCGCCGTCTGCACCACCTGCGCCTGCGTGAGCGCCCCCGACAGATCACGGGCCAGGCGCGCCAGCGCGCCGGCGCGCCGCTCGCGCTCGGCCGCCACCCGCGCCTCATGCCGCAGCCTGGCCATCAGCTGGCCGCAGACCAGGGCCACGCCCAGCATCAGGCAGAAGGTGAAGATGTACTGGGTGTCATTCACGCCAAAGGAGTTGCGCGGCGGTACAAAGCAAAAATCAAACAGCAGCACCGACAGCAGTGCCGCCCAGGCGCCCGGGCCCCGGCCCCAGCGCAAGGCCGACAGCACGACCACCAGCAAAAACAGCATCACCACATTGGCGGGGTCAAACACCTGCAGCAGTGCTTGCGCCAGCAGCGCGGCCGCACCGCAGGCCAGGCTCGCACCCAGGTAGCCGCGCCAGGGCCAGGGCGCCTCACGCGCCGGCGCGGGTTCGGGCCGGTTGCGCGGCCGGGGCACGGACAGCAGCAGCACGTCCAAGCCCGGGTCCAGCCGGGCAATCTGCTCGGGCAGGCCGGACGGCGCCCAGGGCCACCAGCGCATCGCCGTTGGCGGCACGCGGGCGAGCACCAGGTGGCTGGCATTGCGCTCGCGGGCAAAATCGACCAGCGCAGCGGCGACCTGGGCTCCGGGGATCGTCGCGGTATCAGCCCCCAGGCGCGCGGCCAGCGCCAAGGTTTTGAGCACGGCCTGCTGCGACTGCGCCGAGCGGTGCTGGCGCGCCGGCGCATCCACATAGACCACCATCCAGTCAGCCTCCAGCCGCCGGGCCAGGCGCGCTACCTGGCGCACCAGGGCATCATCCCCCGCCTGGCCGCCTACGGCGACCAGCAGACGCTCGCGCGTGGGCCAGACATCGCCGATGGAGCGCTCGCGCCGGTAGTCGCGCATGTCCTCATCGACCCGGTCGGCCGTGCGGCGCAAGGCCAGCTCGCGCAGGGCCAGCAGGTTGCCCAGGCGGAAGAAATGGTGCGAGGCCCGCTCGGCCTGCTCCAGCGGGTAGATCTTGCCGGCCTTGAGGCGCTTGAGCAGCTCCTCGGGCGGCAGGTCGACAACGATGACCTCGCTGGCATCGTCAAAGATGTGGTCGGGCACGGTCTCATGCACCTGGATGCCGACAATGCCGCCCACGACATCGTTGAGGCTCTCCAGATGCTGCACATTGAGCGTCGTCCAGACATCGATGCCGGCATCGAGCAGCTCCTGCACATCCTGCCAGCGCTTGGGATGGCGCGAGCCCGGCGCATTGCTGTGGGCCAGCTCGTCGAGCAGCAGCACCTGCGGGTGGCGTGCCAGCGCGACATCCAGGTCAAAGGCCTCGCGCTGGCGGCCCTGGTGGGGCAACAGGCGGCGGGGCAGCAGCTCCAGGCCGTGGAGCTGCTGCACGGTCTCGGCCCGGCCATGGGTCTCCACCAAGCCCACCAGCACCTGGCGGCCCGCCTGGCGCTCGCGCTGCGCAGCGGCCAGCATTGCATAGGTCTTGCCCACCCCGGCATTGGAGCCAAAGTAGATGCGCAGCTTGCCCCGGGCCGCTTGCTGTTGGTCGGCCTTGAGCTGGGCGACCAGCGCGTCCGGGTCAGGCCGGGCGGCAGGTGCGCTGGGGGTATTGCTGGGGTGGGGCATGGTGGCGCTATTGTGGGGCAAGCGCTTAGAACAAGCCTGTTGCCGTCAGCAGCATGTCGATCAGCTTGATGCCGGCAAACGGCACCAGCAAACCACCCAGACCGTAGACCAGCAGATTGCGGCGCAGCAAGGCGGCAGCACCCACCGCCCGGTAACGCACGCCGCGCAAGGCCAGCGGCACCAGCGCGATGATGATCAGCGCGTTGAAGATGACGGCGCTCAGAATGGCGGAATCGGCACTGTGCAAGCCCATGATGTTGAGCGATGCCAGCTGCGGGTAGGTAGCGACAAAGGCGGCCGGAATGATCGCAAAGTACTTGGCCACATCGTTGGCAATGCTGAAGGTGGTGAGTGCGCCGCGCGTCATCAGCATCTGCTTGCCGGTCTCCACCACCTCGATGAGCTTGGTGGGGTTGCTGTCCAGGTCCACCATGTTGGCCGCTTCCTTGGCGGCCTGCGTGCCACTGTTCATCGCGACCGCAACATCGGCCTGGGCCAGTGCGGGTGCATCGTTGGTGCCGTCGCCCGTCATCGCCACCAAACGGCCTGCGGCCTGGTGGCTGCGGATCAGCTGCAGCTTGTCCTCGGGCCGAGCCTCGGCCAGGTAGTCGTCCACCCCCGCCTCGGCGGCAATGGCAGCGGCGGTCAGCGGGTTGTCGCCGGTCACCATCACGGTCTGGATACCCATGCGGCGCAGCTGTGCAAAGCGCTCGCGCATGCCGGGTTTGACGACATCCTTGAGCTCAATCACGCCCAGCACCCGCGCACCATCGGCGACGACCAGCGGCGTGCTGCCCTTGCGCGAGACGCTCTCCACCGCCAGTTGCACCGCCTGCGGAAACTGCCCGCCCAGCGACTCGACATGGCGGCGCAGCGCATCGGCCGCGCCTTTGCGCAGGCTGCGCGGGCCTGTGGCGCCCGCCAGGTCCAGGCCGCTCATGCGGGTCTGGGCGGTAAACGGTACCGGCTGCGCCTGGGCGGGGTCGAGCACAGCGGGGCTCAGCCCATGGCGCTCCTGGGCCAGCGCCACCACGCTGCGGCCTTCGGGGGTGTCATCGGCCAGCGACGAGAGCTGGGCGGCTTCGGCCAGCTGCGCGGCGCTGACACCAGGCGCTGGTAAAAATTCGCTCGCCTGGCGGTTGCCCAGGGTGATGGTGCCGGTCTTGTCCAGCAGCAGCACATCCACATCGCCCGCAGCCTCCACCGCGCGGCCCGAGGTGGCAATCACATTGGCCTGCATCATGCGCCCCATGCCGGCCACCCCAATCGCAGACAGCAGGCCGCCGATGGTCGTCGGGATGAGGCAGACCAGCAGCGCCACCAGCACGGCGACGCCGACAGCGCTGCCGCTGCCCGATTGCGCCACCGCAAACACTGAGAACGGCCAGAGCGTGACGATGACCATCAGGAACACCAAGGTGAGCCCCACCAGCAAGATGCCCAGCGCCAGTTCGTTGGGCGTCTTCTGGCGCTTGGCCGATTCGACCATGGAGATCATGCGGTCCAGAAACGACTCACCCGGGTTCACCGTGACCTCGACCACCAGCCAGTCGGACAGCACGCGCGTGCCGCCGGTCACCGACGAGAAATCGCCACCGGCCTCGCGCACCACGGGGGCCGATTCGCCGGTGATGGCGCTCTCATCGACCGAGGCCACGCCTTCGACCACGGTGCCGTCGAGCGCGATCACATCGCCAGCTTCCACCAGCAGGAATGTGCCCTTGCTCAGGCTGCTGGCGGGCTGGGCCGTCCAGGCGGCGCCATGCTGCGCTTGCTGCAGTACCTTGGCCACCGTGTCACGCTTCATACCACGCAGGCTGGCGGCCTGGGCGCGGCTGCGCCCTTCGGCCAGCGCCTCGGCAAAGTTGGCAAACAGCACGGTGAACCACAGCCAGCCGGCAATGGCCAACGTAAAACCGCTGCCCTCCTGCGCCATGAACAGCGCTTGCAGCCACAGCAGGCTGGTGAGCCAGGCGCCCAGGTAGACCACAAACATCACCGGGTTGGTCCATTGCAGGCGGGGCGAGAGTTTGCGCAGCGCATCCCAGGCGGCGGCCTGCAGCAGCGCCAGATCGCCCAGGCCGGCAGATGCCGTCCGTTTTTTCGTGTTCATGGTTGGCTCCGGGTTGGCAGGGCATCGAGCGCCATATTGAGCGCCAGCACATTCACGCGGGGCTCACCGAGCAGGTAGCCAGTGCGCCGCTGCGTGGCCTGGTCCAGCAACTGCTGCACCTGGGCGGGGGGCAATTGCCGCTCGCGCGCTACACGGGCCAGTTGCAAGTTGGCATTGGCGACCGAGATATGCGGATCCAGGCCCGAAGCCGAGGCGGTGACCGCATCGACCGGCACAGCCGCATCGGCCGCCAGGCCATTGGTGCGGCGGTACTGCGCCACGCGCTCAGCCACGCTATCGGCCAGCCCCTGGCTGCTGGAGCCCTGGTTGCTGGCGCCGGACAGGCCTGCGTTATAGGGCGCAGCGATGCTGGCTCCCTCCTGCTTGGGGTCAGGCGCCGTGGTGGCGCTGGGCCGGCCATGGAAGTAGCGGGCGCTGTCAAAGTACTGGCCGATCAGGGCCGAGCCCACGATCTGGCCATTGCGCAGCACCAGCGAGCCATTGGCGGCATGGGGCAGCAGCGCCTGGGCGACGCCGGTCGTGGCCAGCGGGTAGGCCACGCCGCAGAGCAGCAGCACCAGCACGGCGGCGCGGGCACTGCTGCCCAAAGTGCGGCCAAAAGTGCGGCCCCAGCCTGCGTCGGCGGGGGCGGCGGCCTGCTGCGCGCTGGGCGTAGGCAGGCGTTTATCGGAATCAAGGCTTGTCATGTGTTTCTCCTGCGGGCACGGCCTGGCCGTGCCCCGGTTCGCGTCAAATCAGTTGGGATGTCAGGTCAAAGAGAGGGGGCTCAGGGGTAGAGCTGCCCAGCCAGCATCTGCAAGTGCTCTACGACCGGCCCCAGCGCCAGCGCTGGCAAAAAGGTGAGCCCGCCGACAACCAGCACCACAAACACCAGCAATCCGGTGAACAGCGGCGTGGCGGTGGGAAAGGTGCCGGCCCCTGCGGGCACGCTGGCCTTGCTGGCCATGCTGCCGGCGACAGCCAGCAGCGGCAGCAGGGTCAGGTAGCGCCCCATCAGCATTGCCAGGCCCAGGGTGGTGTTGAAAAAGGGCGTGTTGGCATTGAGGCCAGCAAAGGCCGAGCCGTTGTTGGCGGTGGCCGAGGCATAGGCGTAGAGAATTTCTGAGAAGCCATGCGGGCCCCGGTTGTTCAGGCTGTCGGCAGCGCCCGGCCAGAGCATGGCCAGCGCCGTCCAGCCCAAAAGGCAGGCCGGGTGCGCCAGCACCGACAGCATCACCAGCTTCATCTCGCGCACCTCGATCTTCTTGCCCAGGAACTCGGGTGTGCGCCCGATCATCATGCCGGCCAGGAACACCGTCAGGATGGCGTACTGCAGCAGGTTGATGAGGCCCACGCCATCGCCACCAAACACGCAGTTGAGCATCATCAGCGCCAGCGGCGTAATGCTGCCCAAGGGCGTGAGCGAGTCATGCATGGCATTGACCGAGCCGGTGGTGGCCGCCGTGGTGGCCGTCACAAACAGGGCGGTATCGGTGATGCCAAAGCGCAGCTCCTTGCCCTCCATATTGCCGCCCGCTTGCGTGGTGCTCCACTGCTGGTCAGCGCCGGCGCGGGCCAGGAGGCCGCTGCCGTTTTGCTCGCCCGTCCAGACCAGGGCCAGAAAGCCCAGGAAGATGATGAGGCTCGCCCCAAAGAACACCCAGCCCTGGCGGCGCTTGAGCAGCATGGTGCCCAGCGCATAGGTCATGCCCGCCGGGATCAGCAGCATCGCCAGGATGTGCAGCATATTGGTGAGCGGCGTGGGGTTCTCAAAAGGATGGGCCGCGTTCATGCTGAAAAAACCGCCCCCGTTCGTGCCCAAGTGCTTGATGCTCTCAAGACTCGCGACCGGCCCCATCAGCAGCTGCTGCGTGCGGCCGCCATCGATGGTATGGGCCAGCACCTCGGTACCCAGGGTCTGCGGCACGCCCTGCCAGACATAGACCAGCGCCAGCAGCAGCGACAGCGGCAGCAGCACGCGCCAGAGCATGCGCACAAAATCCACCCAGTAGTTGCCAATATCCTGGCTGCCCGCACGGGCCAGCCCGCGCACAAAGCCGGCAGCAGCGGCCAGGCCGGCGGCGGAGCCAGCAAACATCAGGCCGGTGATCACCACCATTTGCGTGGCATTGCTCAGGCTGCTCTCACCGGCATAGGCCTGCCAGTTGGTGTTGGTGATAAAGGACGCAGCGGTGTTGAACGCCAGATCCGGCGTCTGCGCAGCATTTTGCAGCGGGTTGAGCGGCAGGAAGCCCTGCAGCCGCAAGAGCAGGTAGCCCAGCAGCATCAGCAGGCCATTGCTCAGCAACAGCACCGCACCATAGCGCTGCCAGCCCATGCGCTCTTGCGGATCCACACCGATGGCGGCGTAGGTCCAGCGCTCCAGCCGGCTGTCGTGCGCGCTGGTAAAGCAGCGTGCCAGCCACCACCCCATGGGGATGGTGAGCAGCACCAGCACCGCCACAAAGGCGGCATATTCGATCCAGACTAAACCCATGTCAGCCCCCGCTCAGATGCGCACCAAGGCGCGAACAAAGCCCAGCAGGCCAACAAAGCAGGCCAGCGTGAGCCCGACAAATACGAGGTCTTGCAGCATGTACATGGCCCTCTCCCCCTTTTTCAGAATTTTTCGGGCCGCAGCAGCGCGTAACCCAGATAGACAAACAGCGCAGCACTGACCAGCGCGGCCAGCACCTCCACTCCATGGATCCACATGGTTTTCTCCTCATACACCGCAGCCAGGCCGCCCAATGCGGCCCCGCGCGGCGTGGTGTTGCACAGGCAAAACGCCTGCAGTGGAGCCAATGTAGGTTTGCGCGCATCAAGCAGGCGCTGAGAATGCGCGGCGGGATATCAAGATGGCATCAAGATGCCGTCGCCCAGAGGCGATAGGCAGTTGCTAAGGCCATGTATAGTGGTGCCGCGCTCACATCCGCCCCTTACCTATCCAGCCTTCCATGCCCCATCGCAGCAACTCTTTTGACATTCTTCGTATCTGCGCGGCGCTGGGCGTGATCTTTTGCCACCACTACTACATCAGCGGCCGCGAGGGCCCTGCCTGGATGAATGTGGGCATGGTTGGTGGCGTGGCCGTGATGACGTTTTTCACGATCAGTGGCTACCTGGTGACTACCAGCTGGCTGCGTGAGCCGCATGTCTTCAAGTTCTGCGCCAAGCGCCTGCTGCGCCTGTGGCCCGGCATGATTGCGGCGGTGCTGCTGAATATCTACGTATTTGGCCTGGCATTTACCGATTTACCAGCACGCACGTTTTTGACCCATGGCCAGACCTTGGAGTACTTCAAGAACCTGCTGCTGTACCGCGCCTACGTCAACCTGCCCGAGGTGTTTTCCAGCAACCCGCTGAGCAACTTGATGAACGGGCCGCTGTGGACCATTCCGATCGAGACCATGTGCTATGCCGCTTTGGCGGTTGCAGGGTTGGTAGGCGTTTTCCGCTACCGCTGGCTGGCCAGTCTGGTGCTGCTGGCCTACATCCTGCTGTTCATTGCGCGCTACAACGCCGACTTCACGGGCACGATGATGCATTGGTGGGAGTACCCGGCCTACTTTGCCTGCGGCGCGCTGATCGCGCTGCACCGGGATCGCTTCCTGGCCCATGGCGCCGCCATCACGTTCGGGCTGATTCCAGTAGCCCTGTTTTTCTGGCTGACGGGCTTACAGCATACGTCGGGCCTGGTGGTGCTGCCGGCTTTGCTGATCTTTCTGGGCAACTGCAGCTCCAGCTTTTCAGGTGGAGTCAGCCGCCTGGGTGATCCCTCCTACGGGGTCTACCTCTCAGGCTGCCCGATCGCGCAGGCGGTGTTTGCCGTCTGGCCGGGCATGAACTTCTATGCCAGCATGGGACTGTCGATGCTGTTGTCCATGCTGCTGGGCTATGCGCTGTGGCATTCGATTGAGTCGCCCGCATTGCGCCTGAAGCGCTATCTGCGCAAGCCCGGGTAAAACGCTTTCCGTTAAAATGCCCCCAGTCCCAGCCAGCACCTGCTGGCTTTGTTTTTTGGCAGCCCCGCCCTGGGCCTGCGCCCTTTGCCCATCCGTACTGTGTCCTACGCTCCCGAAACCCAACGCCGCCGCACCTTTGCGATCATCTCCCACCCGGACGCGGGTAAGACCACCCTGACCGAAAAGCTGCTGCTGTTCTCCGGTGCGATCCAGATCGCGGGCGCGGTGAAGGGCCGCAAGGCCTCGCGCCACGCCACCTCGGACTGGATGGAGATTGAAAAGCAGCGCGGTATTTCGGTGGCCTCGTCGGTGATGCAGATGAGCTACCGCGACCATGTCATCAACCTGCTCGACACCCCCGGCCACAAGGACTTCTCGGAGGACACCTACCGGGTGCTGACCGCCGTGGACTCGGCGCTGATGGTGATTGATGCGGCCAACGGTGTGGAATCGCAGACCCGCCGCCTGATCGAGGTCTGCCGCCAGCGCGATACGCCCATCATCACCTTCGTCAACAAGATGGACCGCGAAGTGCGCGATCCGCTGGACATCATGGATGAGGTCGAGCGCGAGCTGGGCATGCCCTGCTGCCCCATCACCTGGCCTGTGGGCCAGGGCAAGAGCTTTGGCGGCATCATCAACCTGCTGACCCAAAGCATGACCGTGTTCGCGCCAGGCAGCGACCGCGGCCCCAAGGATTTTGAAGTCATCCCGCTGAGCGAGGCCGACAAGCTGCGCAGCCGCTTTGGCCAGGCCTTTGACGATGCGCTCGATTCGATGGAACTGGCCCAGGGCGCCTCTGCCGAATGGAACCATGCCGACTTCCTGGCCGGCAAGCTGACCCCGGTGTTCTTCGGCTCCGGTGTGAACAACTTCGGTGTGATGGAAGTGCTCGACGCCGTGGTGGACATGTCGCCACCGCCCGGCCCCCGCATCGCCTACACCGAAGTCAACCGCAACCGCGAAGAGAAAACCATCCATCCGGAAGACAGCAGCTTCTCGGGCGTGGTGTTCAAGGTGCAGGCCAATATGGACAGCAACCACCGCGACCGCATCGCTTTTGTGCGCGTGGCCTCGGGCAAGTACACCCCCGGTATGAAGATGAAGGTGCAGCGCACCGCCAAGGAGCTGCGCCCCACCAGCGTGGTGACCTTCATGAGCCAGCGCCGCGAAGCGGTGGACGAGGCCTATGCCGGCGACATCATCGGCTTTACCACGCACGGCGGCGTGCAGCTGGGCGACACCATCACCGATGGACCCAACCTGCAGTTCACCGGCCTGCCCTTCTTCGCGCCGGAAATGTTCATGACCGTGGTGCTGAAGAACCCGCTGCGCACCAAGCAGCTGCAGCAAGGCCTGATGCAGCTGGGCGAAGAAGGCGCCATCCAGGTCTTCAAGCCCGATGCCGGCGGCAATATGCTGCTGGGCGCCGTGGGCCAGCTGCAGTTTGAAGTGGTACAGCACCGCCTGAAGACCGAGTACGACTGCGAAGTCCGCCTGGAAGGCTGCCAGTACACCGGCGCCCGCTGGATCACCGCCGACACCCCCGCCGAGCTGCGGGAGTTTGAACACGCCTATCCGCTGCGCCTGGCGCATGACGCGGCCAATACCCTGGCGTATCTCTGCACCAGCCCCTATGACGTGCGCCTGGCGCAGGAGCGTTTTCCGAAGATCCACTTCCATCCGCTGCGCGAGCATGCAGGGTTGGAATTGCAGACCTCCTGATCGCGCCGGTACCAGATACCGATGGCCCATCGCAAGTCCCGCCCCCAGCTGCCTTTGCAAGCCTATGCCGCCCGGCATAGCGGCTTGCGGGCCGTGGAGGGTGGCCAACGGGGGGCGAGAAGCCTTCCCCGCTTGCGATGGCGCTAATCGGCTTTGTCCTCAGCCAGTACGCACAGCTGCTGGTTTTCATAGCCGCCTGCTGGGGGCTGGGCACCCTGCTCTGGCCCGCATCCGATCTGCCCACGCGGCAGCCTTTGAACTGCATACCATTTATATTCTTGCCTAGGTCTTGGCCCTATCTCGACTACAGTCACCTTATAGTCTACCCCGCTACACCATAAACTTAAGGTCAAAAATACTGGTTTTTTAGTCATCCGCTCCAGCCATGTAACAGCCGCGACTTGAAAATCTCTATCTGTACAATATTTTTGCTATTTTGGTCTTTGCCAATGAACCGTATCGTTTAGCCCATGGCTTGATAAAATGCGTTCAGCCCCCAAAGAACGTTGATTTAACATGAAAAATTCTTCTCCATCAATGACCGGAGAAAACAAAATTCTATATCTATTTTTCAAATTCAATTGAACTCCATGAAGGCTCGGATCACTCCCCATCAACGCTTCTGGTTAGGCATAGCCACAATCGGTTGCTTATCTCTGTGGATTCGCATGGCGTTTCCAATATTTGCATTGGGTGGAGCAGCATACGATGATCTTCTATTTGTAAGGCAGGCCGCCGAAATTGGCTCTGGGAACTGGCTAGGCGCTTATAACAATCTCACCTTAGCAAAGGGTATTGGCTACTCATTATTCATGCTACTCAATCATGCGATTGGTTTGCCCCTAAAGTTTAGCGAGCATGCACTATATCTATCCGTGGCTGCATATTTTTCGCTCACTATCTCCCTGCTTTATCGCTCTCGTCCTTCTGGACTTGCTTGTTTTGCCTTGCTAGCGTTCATTCCCACAGCTTGGTTTGCAGACGTAGGCGGACGTGTTGTGCGCGAAGGTCTGTACACCTCACAAGCATTGCTGCTACTCACTCTAGGCATCCGCTGCTGGGTGCTGCCACATGCAATATCTGCCAACGAACAATTAAGAATTCAATGGCGAACATTGATCCTGCTCGGCCTTGTTGCTGGATGGTTCTGGATTACGCGCGAAGAAGGGGTATGGCTGGTACCGTCGATGCTTCTTCTGATGATCTATTGGCTCCTTCGCCAAGGTGATTGGCGTGCACAATGCCATTCCATATTAGGTTTTTTATTTCTCCCACTCGTTGCAGCATCTCTGGTTGTGATGACCATTAATACCATCAATTATGGAGTTTATGGTACCTTCCGCAACAATGATTTTCGCTCCAGCGATTACCAGTCAGGATATGGAGCATTGACTCGCATTCGTCATGATAACTGGCAGCGTTATGTGCTTTTTCCTAAAGACGCGCGTCAACGCGCCTATGAGATGAGCGCTGCAGCACGCGAACTGCAGCCGTTTTTTGAAGGAGCGGGCGGTCAGGGTTGGCGCGATGCAGGCTGCAACCAAACTCAGACCTCTCCCTGTCCAGAAATTCTTTCTGGATGGTTCATGTGGGCACTTCGCGATTCAGTCGCTCAAGCAGGGCACTACAAAAGCCCTGAAGATGCTAAGGCGTTTTATCGCCGACTATCCGAAGAGATTGAACAGGGTTGCCAAAACCGGCCAGATGACTGCCTCCCAATGCGCAACTCACTACTGCCACCGTGGCATGAAGGCTATGCGAATGACACACTCCATGCATCTTGGGCAGTTTTCCAGACCCTTGCTACATTCGGAAAAACAGCACCTCATTTTCAACCCAGCAACGGGGACAAGAGGTTTCTAGCATTATTTGATTCGGTCACCAACGGACCATTGGCAGCAACCGACCCAAGAGGTGCATGGGAAGAATTCACACTCAAATCCCCTCGTGACATCATGCGACTGCGCTTAGCGCAGTGGCTCACCAAGGGAATAACGACACTGACAACATACGGACTTCCATTTGCTTTTGCAGCTTGGTTTTTGTGGTCTATTCTCACCGTATTGCAATCATTCAGTAGCCGCGTGCTGCCTTCGGCAGCTTGGTGGGTTGCCTCTGCCGTCGCGGGAGGCATAATTACGCGCGTGTTATTACTGGGATTCTTGGAGGCGACATCCATCCCCAGCAATAACATGCTATACCTTTTCCCTCTTGTCCCTTTTGCACTTGTCTTACTCCCAATTATTATCTGGGGCACATACCGCTGGAAATTTCCGAAATAAATTTAACACATCAATGCAGCCCAAGGCCATACAAAATTATTTGTATTGATAAATAACTCTGCACCTCGGTGCGCGATTGTTTTATAAAAAATGCATTAATTCACAACAAGATATTTTTCACTATTAATCTAATTTCGACACGCATAGCAAATCACCCAGCGCAAGCAACGAAAAATGATAAAAAATAATCCTGTATTGCCACGCAATCATTGGTATTTTCTTCTTGCGATTTCGATAATTTCGTTGTGGCTGCGCATGGCCTTTCCTATTTTTTCGGTGAGTTGGGCTGCCCATGACGATTTGCTTTTCGTGCGCCTGGCAGCCGAAATAGGTATGGGCAATTGGCTAGGAGATTACAGCAACCTGACTCATGCCAAAGGAGTCGGCTACCCACTGTTCCTGCTGCTCAACCATGCAACCGCGCTGCCGTTGAAGTTTTCCGAACATGCCCTTTATTTGGCCTCTGCAGGATTTTTTGCCTACATGGCCGGCCAGTTGCTGCGATCACGCAACTTGGTACTGATGCTGTTTGCGGTGCTCGCATTTCAACCGGCAGCCTGGATGGAACAATCGGGAGCGCGGGTCATGCGCGAGGGCATTTACATCTCGCAGACTTTGTTCTTGCTGGCCCTGGGAATCCGCTGCTGGTTGCTAGCCGATGCCAACTTGCCGCCTGCAGCACAACTCCGCCTGCGCTGGCCTTCGTTATTGGCAATGGGATGTGTGGGCGGGTGGTTTTGGCTGACGCGTGAAGAAGGCGTGTGGCTGCTGCCAGCACTTGGGCTGATGCTGGGCTACTACTTGTGGACCCAACGCAAGGCCCTAAGCGCCTGGAAGGTCTTGCTGGCTTACATGGCCTTGCCAGTGTTAGTGGCGACATTGATGGTGGCTGCGGTTAATACGATCAACTACGCCAAGTATGGCGTCTATCGCAACAACGACTTTCGCTCCACTGATTTTCTCTCTGGCTATGGCGCGCTGACCCGTATACGCCATGACCACTGGCAGCGCTATTTATTGTTCCCTAAAGATGCGCGTGAACGCGCCTATGCGATGAGCGCTGCTGCTCGCGAACTCAAGCCCTATTTCGAGGGCGAGCGTGGCGAAGGTTGGCGCAAAACAGGTTGCGAACAGACACAGACATCACCATGCCCGGAAATCTTGTCCGGCTGGTTCATGTGGGCAGTTCGCGGTGCAGTGGAAGAAGCCGGCCATTACAGCAGTGCTAGAGAAGCCAGCAAGTTCTACCAACGTTTGGCCCAAGAGATCGATGCAGGATGCAAGCTGCGCCCTGATGACTGCCTGCCCCCCCGCGCCACCATGCTGCCACCTTGGCGAGAAAGCTATGCCTGGGACTCCGCCAAAGCCACTTGGGAGGTGTTTGGCACCTTAGCAAATTTGGATCGGGGTACGCTCAAACCTTACCAAAGCTTGGGCTCGCCACTGCACCTGAAGCTGTTTGATGTGGTGACCAACGGCCCGTTAGCACCCACGGCTGACAGCCCCATTTTTGAGATGGACATGACCTCACCTCGGGACAAACTGCGTTGGGGTGTGGCGCAAGCTATAGCCACCTCCATGAGTAAAATCTCGGAAGTGGGTCTGCCTCTGTCCTTTGCCATCTGGCTAATCTGGTCAGCAAGCACGCTGCTCCAATGGATCAGACGCAGATCTCTTCCCAATGGGGCATGGCTATTAACCACCGTACTGGCTGCTGCCATCGTCACCCGCGTAACATTGCTGGGTATTCTGGAAGCCACTTCCATCCCCAGTAACTACATTCTGTATATCTTCCCAGCGGTTCCTTTGTCGCTGGCGATGCAGGTGTTGGTGGTCTGGCGTGTTGCCGGTATGCTGCGCGCCAAATTCAAACACGGGCACAATGCGGCAGCCGTGTGAATGATTAAAAAATAATTTCTGACATGACCGAATTTCCGTCCCGCCTCTACCGCAACCAGCGTATCGCCGTCATCCTCCCCTGCCACAACGAAGAGTTGACGGTGCGCCCGGTGGTGGAAGGCTTTCGCCAGGCCTTGCCAGAGGCGGAGATCTACATCTTCAACAATCTCTCCACGGACCGCACCGCAGAGATTGCTGTTGAAGTGGGTGCGCATCTGCGCAATGTCCATCTCAAGGGCAAAGGCAATGTCGTGCGCCGCATGTTTGCCGATGTGGATGCCGATATCTATGTGATGGCCGATGGTGATGCAACCTACCATGCACCGTCGGCACGCAAGCTCATCGACATGCTGATTGACGAGCAGTTGGACATGGTGGTGGGTGCACGCGTCGAAGCGGAGCCTGAGCCCGGTGATACCGGCATCACTTACCGGCCAGGCCATCGCTGGGGCAACAAGCTATTGACCGGCACGGTGCAGCAAATCTTTGGCGGCAGCTTTCGCGACATGCTCTCGGGCTACCGGGTGTTTTCGCGCCGTTATGTCAAATCCTTCCCTGCACATTCGCAGGGCTTCGAGATCGAGACCGAGCTGAATGTCCATGCGCTGGAGCTGCGCATGCCTTGCACCGAGGTCGATACGCCTTACGGCGCCCGGCCCGAGGGCTCGGCCAGCAAGCTGTCCACCTACCGCGACGGCTGGCGCATCCTCAAGACCATCGGCCGTCTGGTGGTCAGCGAAAAGCCTTTGCAGTTTTTTGGCTGGCTGGGTGCTGCACTGGCACTGGTCGCCATTGCACTGGCCGCTCCCATCGTGGTGGAGTACAGCCACACGGGCATGGTGCGGCGCTTTCCGACCTTGGGCCTGGTGTCCGCCATGGTCGTCTGCGGCGGGGTGTCCTTTGTCACCGGTCTGATCCTGCAAGCCATCACCTTGACGCGGCGCGAGATCAAGCAGATTGCTTACCTCGCTTCTGTGGCTAACACGCCGAGCAAGTGATGCAGTTCAAGCTTCAGCGTTCGCTGTTGTGGTTTTTGATTGCAGGCGGCGTGGCCTTTGTTGTCGATGTGCTGGCTTTGACCTTGCTGCGTGATGCACTGGGTGTGTATGCAGCACGGGCGGTGTCGTTCTGGCTGGCCGCCACCACTACCTGGCTGATCAACCGCAATATCTCCTTTGCGGGGCGCAGCGCCAATGGCAGTCTGCTTGCGGAGTATTTGCGCTATCTGGGATTGATGCTGGGAGGCGGCGCCATCAACTTTGCGGTGTACTCGCTGCTGGCCTGGAGCTTTCCCCAGGGCCCGCTGTGGCTGATGCTGTATGTTGCGGCGGGCACCTTGACCGCGATGTCCGTGAACTACCTGGGCATGAGCCGCCTGCTATACCGTCATCGGCCAGAGCACTGAGCACACGGTGCAAGCAATACGCCAATGCATGCGGCATGCTGGCAGTGAGACAAGAAAAATCTAGAGAATATGAACCGCATGGAACCGCAACGCCTGCACCAAGCCAACAATTTCGATGCCTTGCGCCTGGCTGCTGCGCTGGCCGTGCTTTTCAGCCACCATTACCCGGTGACTGGTACTGTCCCCCCCAGCTGGATGAATGTAGCGATGATAGGCGGTGTAGCCGTCATGGCTTTTTTTGTCATCAGCGGCTACCTGGTAACGATCAGCTGGTTTTCCCAACCGCGCCTGTGGGCATTTTGCGCCAAGCGGGCACTGCGCATCTGGCCGGCCTTGGTCACCGTGGTGTTGCTGGCAATGCTGGTGCTGGGCCCCAGCTTTACCACCCTGCCCCTGCGCGAATATTTCAGCCATCCCATGACCTGGGACTATTTGCAGAATCTGCTGATGCAGATCCGCTTTAGCCTGCCCGGTGTATTTGCGGACAATACCTTTCCCCATGCAGTCAATGGCTCTTTGTGGACCATCCCTATCGAGGTGACTTGCTACGCGGTGCTGGCTGCATGCGGCGTCGTCGGATTGCTGCGCTGGCGTTGGGTATGGGCTTGCATCTGCGTGGCCTACCTGCTGTGGTTTCTCACGCATATGACCATGGACTTGACCGGAGTCATGACGCATTGGTGGGAGTTTCCGGCCTACTTTGCGTTTGGATCCTTGATCGCCACGTTCAGCCCCTGGTTTCTGCGCCATCGCCTCGCTTGCTGCGCCGCGGCTTGCGCTGCCGGTGGGCTCTTGTGGACTTTCGGCTTTGCCTATTCTGCGTTGTTGCTGTTTCTGCCTGCCGTTCTTTTGGGGGTGGGCACCCTGTCCTGGCCGCTGCTTCGCCAAGCAGGAGGCTGGGGTGATGTATCGTACGGGGTTTATCTGTACGCCTTCCCGATCCAGCAGACGGTTCGCCATCTCTGGCCCGAGCTAGGCTTTGCCAGCAGCGTGCTGCTGGTCGCGGCGCTGACCTTGTTGGCCGGCTGGCTGTCTTGGCGCCTGGTAGAGGCACCCACCCTTCGCCTCAAACGTTTTGTACGCTGACCTCTCGCTGTCCCCCTCTCTATGCTAGCTTTGACCCAATGGCAGCCGACTGCCCCCATCCTCGGCCTGCTGACCGATATCGACGACACCCTGACAACAGAGGGCGCCGTCCCTGACAACGTGGTGCAGGCCATCGCTGCCCTCAAGGCCAAAGGTCTGGCGGTGGTCCCCATCACCGGCCGGCCGGTGGGCTGGAGCGAGCCCTTTGCCGCTGCCTGGCCAGTCGATGCCATCGTGGCCGAGAACGGTGCCGTCGCGCTGCGCCGCAATGCCAGCGGCGGGTTGGACAAGCTCTACCAGCAGGATGAGGCCACGCGCATAGCCAACTTTGCCAAGATGCAGGCGGTGCTCACGCAGATCGAGCAGACGGTGCCGGGCGCGCAGCGCGCCACCGATTCGGCCGGGCGCGAATGCGATATTGCCGTGGACCACAGCGAGTTCACGCAGATGCCGCAGGCCGATATCGACCGTTGCGTTGCGCTGATGCAGGCAGCCGGCATGAATGCCACCGTCAGTTCCATCCACATCAATGGCTGGTTTGGCGGGCACAACAAGCTCGAAGGCGCACGCTGGATCGTCAAGACCTTGTTCGGGCGCGATCTCGACGCGGAAATCGGCCAGTGGTGCTATATCGGCGACTCCACCAACGACCAGCTGATGTTCCAGCACTTTGATAACAGCTTTGGCGTGGCCAATATCGCGCGCTTTGTGCCCCAGCTGCAGCACCTGCCGCGCTATGTGACGCGCGGCGAGCGCGGCGCTGGCTTTATCGAGCTGGCCGAGCGCATCTGCGCGCTGAAGTAAACGATTGGGCGGCGAACTGATCGCCCTATACAACGCAAAAAACGCCCGCGGCACCTGAAGTGCAGCGGGCGTTTTGCCATGTAGAACGCGCGAAAGCGCGGTCTGTCTCAGGGCTTGAAGTCGAACTGCTGCTGCAGGATGACCTTCATCGGCTGGTTGTTCTTCATCGCGGGGCGGTATTTCCACTGGCGCACCGCGCGCTCCACCTCGGTGGCCATGTCGCGGGAGGTAGTGGTCAAGGTCTTCACATCGCTGACGGCGCCATCGGTGTTGACGACGAACTGCACGCGCACGCTGGCCGGCTGGGGCTGGGCACCTGCGGGGTAGGGGAAGCGGGGCGATGCACCGGTCAGCAGCTGGGGCGCCGTGTCGCAGGCATTGCCGGCGCAGCCAGCTGCGGCAGGGGCGGCATTGGCGGCGGGGGCCGTGGTCGCAGCAGCGCCAGCATCAGGCGTGGGAGCCGGCGCATTGGTAGCGCACCCTGCCAGCAATGCGGCAAGAACGGTGACAACGGCAGAACTGGTACGGATCAATGGCATGGTCTGAAGCTTCCAAAAGTCTCATGGTGGTGCGGCCCAGGCCACCCTGGCGTGCACAGGGCGCGGCGCAACAACGCTGCCCGCGCGGCAAACCCCATGTTTTACCACGGGCCTGCAGCTCTATTGTGGAGAAATCCGGTACATGCCCGCCCCAGCATGTCGAAATTGCCTTGCGCGACTACGCACACCGGCACGAACGGTTAGGATTTGCAGTTGTTCGCCCGCAGCCATCCATTGGCTGCCCGCGACGGCCCGACCACTGGATACCTCCAAGACACGCAAGGAAAAATGGCAATGACCGCTGCATATCCGGATACCCGACTGCTGATCAACAACGAATGGTGCGATGCCTCCGACGGCAAGACCATCGACGTGGTGAACCCTGCCACGGGCAAGCCCATTGGCAAGGTGGCCCACGCTACCAAGAAAGACATGGACCGTGCATTGGAAGCCGCGCAGGCGGGTTTCCTGGTCTGGCGTGCCACCCCCGCGATCGAGCGCGCCAACATCATGCGCCGTGCCGCTGGCCTGCTGCGTGAGCGTGCCGAGCAGATCGGCCGCCTGCTGACCCAGGAACAAGGCAAGCCTTTTGCCGAAGCCAAGGGCGAAGTGCTGGCCGGTGCCGGCATCATCGAATGGTTTGCCGATGAAGGCCTGCGCGTCTACGGCCGCATCGTGCCCGCCCGCGTGCCCAATGTGCAGCAGCTGGTGATCAAGGAGCCGGTCGGCCCCATCGCCGCATTCACGCCCTGGAACTTCCCGGTCAACCAGGTGGTGCGCAAGTTGGGCGCTGCACTGGGCACCGGTTGCTCCTTCCTGGTGAAGGCGCCGGAAGAAACCCCCGCCTCGCCTGCCGCGCTGCTGCAGTGCTTTGTGGACGCCGGCCTACCCAAGGGCGTGCTGGGTCTGCTGTTTGGCTCGCCTTCCGAGATCTCCGAGTACCTGATCCCCCACCCGATCATCCGCAAGGTGACCTTCACCGGCTCGACCGTGGTGGGCAAGCAGCTGGCCGCGCTGGCTGGCGCCCACATGAAGCGCGTGACCATGGAGCTGGGCGGCCACGCCCCGGTGATCGTCGCGGAAGACGCCGATGTGGAGCTGGCCGTCAAGGCCACGGCAGCTGCCAAGTTCCGCAATGCCGGCCAGGTCTGCATCTCGCCCACCCGCTTCCTGGTGCACCGCGATGTGAAGGACGCCTTTGTCAGCGCCTTCGTCAAGCACGCAGAAAGCCTGAAGCTGGGTGATGGCCTGACCGATGGCACCACCCTGGGCCCGCTGGCCAATGCCCGCCGCCTGACCGCCATGGCCCAGGTCGTCGAAGACGCCGCTGCCAAGGGCGCCAAGGTCGCCACTGGTGGCGCCCGCGTGGGCAGCGAAGGCAACTTCTTCGCGCCCACCATCCTGGCCGATGTGCCGATGAACGCCTCGGTGTTCAATGACGAGCCCTTTGGCCCGATCGCCGCGATCCGCACCTTTGAAAAGCTCGAAGACGCGATCACCGAAGCCAACCGCCTGCCATTTGGCCTGGCTGCTTACGCCTACACCCGTTCGTACAAGAACGTGCAGCTGCTGTCGAACCAGATCGAAGCGGGCATGGTCTGGATCAACCAAGCCGCGACGCCAACAGCCGAGTTCCCCTTCGGCGGCGTGAAGGATTCGGGCTACGGCAGCGAAGGCGGCCCCGAAGCCATGGAGGCTTACCTGAACTCCAAGGCCGTGTCGATCACCGCCGTGTAAAAACTGCCCAAGGGCCTGTGCGCAGGCCTTGGGCACAAAAAAAGCAAGTCTGCGGACTTGCTTTTTTCTTGGGTGCAACCACCAGGCCGCGCAGCCGATTCAGGATGCTGCATCCGCCTCGCGCTCGCGCCGGCTGGGCAGGCCAAAGGCAATGGCACCCAGCGCGCCCTGGACCAGCGCATACACGCCATAGATCAGCCCCACGCCGACGGCCAAGGCCGCTGGCACACCAAAGGGCGCCAGCGCCGCCGCACTGGCCGCCTCACGCGTGCCCCAGCCGCCCACGCTGACCGGCAAGGCCGCCATCAAGAAAATGGGCGCCATCGCAAAGGCCCAGGCGGCCAGGCCCAGATGAATGCCCAGCGCCAGCCCACCCAGCGCCAGGGCCGCGGCGGACAACAGCTGCACCAGCGCCGATGAACCCGCCTGCACGAGCATCTGGCGGTTGAAGTCCGGCCGTGCAGCAGCCTGCAGCAAGGGCTGCAACCAGCCCGGCAGGCTGACCGCCTGGCGCCGGCCCAGCCACCACAGCAGCAGCCAAGGCAAAGCAATCCAGAGGGCGGTGCCCAGCAGCATCAAAACCTGCAGCGCCGCTGGAGAAATACGCAGCACGGGCGCCAAGGCGTTGGCGGACAGCGCCGCGCCGATGGCGCCAATGGCGCAGAGCATCCACAGGCCGCTGAAGCGGTCCAGCAGCACCGACAGCGAAGCAGCGGCCTTGCCCTGGCCACTGCGCTGCAGCACCACTGCGCGGTAGACATCGCCGCCCACCACAGCGCCGGGCAGCAAGGCATTGAGGCCAATGGCCTGGAAATACCAGCGCAGCGCATCGGGCCAGCGCATCGGCGCGCCCAGCCACTGGGCGAGCGCACGCCAGCGCCAGGCAGACACCACGTTCGACGCGATGGCGGCCGCCAGCCCCGCCAGCAGCCAGCGCCCATCGGCCGCGCGCAGCCGGGCCCAGAGGGCCGCAGGATCGGCAAAGTAGGCCACGGCGCCCAGCAAAGCGGCGCCACACAAGGCCTTGATGCAGGCTTTTTGTGTACGGTTCACACCAAGGGGCGCTTAAATGTGGGAGGCGGCAGCGGGCTGCACAGCTTGCGCGCGTGCGGCATGGGCATCCAGGCGCACCATGCGGGGGGTCTCGCCCGTCTCGTCGATCACATAGTCGTCCGCATAGTACTGGCGGCCACCGCCCGACTCGTAGTAGATGCGGGTCAGCAGCTCGCCAATGAGGCCCGCGGCGACAAAGGTCATGCCCATCAGCACCAGCATCACGCCGATGATCAGCAAGGGGCGCCCGCCAATGCTCTCACCCATCAGCTTGACGATGAACAGATAGGCCAGGATCAGAAAGCCGGGGGTGGCCAGCCACAGGCCCAGGCCGCCAAAGGCGTGCAGCGGGCGCTGGCGGTAGCGCATCAGGAAGACCATCAGGATCAAATCCAGAATCACGCGGAAGGTGCGGTCAATGCCGTACTTGGAGACCCCGGCCGTGCGGGCGTGGTGGCGCACCGGCACTTCGGTGATGCGGGCACCGGCATCGCGTGCCAGCGAGGGGATGAAGCGGTGCAGCTCGCCGTAGAGGTGCACGCGGTCGATGATGTGGCGGCGGTAGGCCTTGAGCGCGCAGCCATAGTCGTGCAGCTGCACGCCGGTGGCATTGGAGATCAAACGGTTGGCAATCTTGGACGGCAGCTTGCGCGAGATGGCCGCATCCTGGCGGTCCTTGCGCCAGCCCGAGACCATGTCCACGCTCGGGTCGGTCTCCAGGCGGTTGAGCAGCAGGGGGATGTCGTCGGGCTCGTTTTGCAGGTCGGCGTCCAGGGTCACCACATAGCGGCCTTGCACGCGGTCAAAACCGGCCTGCAGCGCGCTCGATTGGCCGTAGTTGCGCGCCAGGATCACCGGGCGCAGCCAGGGGCGCGTGGCAGCCAGCTCCAGCAGGCGCTTGGCGCTGTCGTCCTTGGAGCCATCGTCGACGGCAATCAGCTCATAGCTCAGCGGCTGCGAGCGCATGGCCGCGTCAATCCGGTCGACCAGGGCGATCAGATTGTCGAACTCGTTGTAGATGGGGACGACGATGGAAACAGCAGGAGACATAGAGGGCACATTGCAAAAAGCCGCTCAAACAGGCGGCTGGACCGAGACCGGAACCGGCATGCGGCGCAGCCCAACCGGGGTTGGCGACTCTTGTGGCATTGGTAAAACAGTGGTCGCCTATACTACCTGATCCGCTCTTTCCTCTGCTGCTGATGCGACAGGCTGGTGCCGCGCCTTGGGGCTGCGGGCCCTGTATGCACCTGCATTTCGTGTTTCTGCCATGACGTCTGCGTCCCCCTCCCCCGCCAAAGATTGGCAGTCCCAGCTCTACCGCCACCCCTTGGCCTGGGTGCTGGTGCTGGCCTGTGCACATGTCATCTCGCGCGTGGCCATCTCGGACGGCATGAAATGGGACGAATCCGAACAAATCCTCTGGTCCCAGCAGTTCCTGCTGGGCTACGGCGCCCAGCCGCCCGCCTACAGCTGGCTGCAATGGCTGGTGGGCCAGTTGCTGGGGCCCACGGTGCTGTCGCTGTCGCTGGTCAAGCACAGCCTGATCGTGCTGACCTATGTGCTGGCCTGGCAAACCGGCCGCGCGCTGCTGCCGGCCAAGGGCGCCTTCTGGGTGGCCGGTGGCCTGCTGCTGATGCTGCCCTTTGGCTGGGACAGCGTGCGCGACCAGACCCACACCATCCTGGTCACCGCAATGGCCTTTGGCGCCTGGTGGATGGCCCTGCGCCAGGTGCGCGCGCCAGCTTTGGTCAATTTTGTCGGCCTGGGCATCTTCTGCGGCGTGGGCATGCTGGCCAAATACAGTTTTGCGATGCTGATCGGCGTGTTTGCCGTGGCCGCCTTCAGCGTGCCCCAGGTGCGCCGCGCGCTGCTGGGCCGGGGCTGGTGGCTCGCGCCGCTGATTGGCCTGCTGATCTTTGCGCCGCACGGCTTTTGGCTGCTGCAGCACTGGCGTGAGGCCACCACCGAGACCATCCACAAGATGGACATCTCCACCCAGGTCTCCCACCTCAAGGGCCTGGGCGCGCTGGCGACGGCCGTGTTCTCGACCCTGGGGCTGTGGCTGCTGGTCAGCCTGGCCAGCTACCGCAGCCGTTTGTGGAAGGCTGACCCCACCCCATTGCCTGCCGCAGATCTCGCTACACCTGAATGGCGCATCTGGGCCTGGCCACTGCTGTGGCGCTACCTGGCGCTGGTGTTTGCGATCCTGGTGGGCATGGTGCTGGTGGGCGATGTCAGCAGCTTCAAGCAGCGCTGGGTGCTGCCGCTGACGGCCGTGGCACCTCTGGCCCTGTATGTTTGGCGTCCGCGCCTGCTGGCCGATGGCGTGGGCCGGGGCTACACCACCACGGTGCTGGTGTTTGCGCTGGTCTTTCTGACCTTGGCAACGGTGCGCCCCTGGCAGTCCAACCTGCGCAAGGACCCCGACGAGCTCAACCACCCCGTCGCGCAGCTGAGCGCCGCGCTGGCGGCTGCGGGCTATGACGGCCAAGGCGTCATCGTCGGCTCGGACAATATGGTCGCTGCCATGCTGCGCTCGCGCAACCCCGGGGCCTATGCCACTGCCTGCACGGCCGAGTTTGGCCGCATGGCCGACTGCCTGGCTCAAGCCCGCGCCAAGGCCGCGCACACCGGCCGCGGCCTGCTGTACATTGCCCGCATGGACAAGGCCACACCCGCCTGGTGGGAGCCGGTGCTGGCTGCGGCGCCCGGCGTGTCCGTGCAAGATCTGACCCTTCCGTTTTCCCATATGCGTGCCAGCACGCCACCCATGCACTACCAATTTGTGTGGCTGCCCGCACCCATCACACCATGAAACCTGTTCTCGTCACCGGCGCTGCCGGTTTTATCGGCATGCATTGCGCCTTGCGCCTGCTGGAGCGCGGCCTGCCCGTTGTCGGCATCGACAACCTCAACAGCTACTACGATGTTGCGCTCAAAGAGGCCCGGCTCGCGCAGCTGCAAAGCCATCCCAATTTCCGCTTTATCCAGCTCGATCTGGCCGACCGCGCTGGCATGGCTGCGCTGTTTGATGGGGTTAAGCCCCAGCGCGTGCTGCACCTGGCCGCCCAGGCAGGGGTGCGCTACTCCATCGACCAGCCCGACGACTACACGGATTCGAACCTGCTGGGCTTTGGCCACGTGCTGCAGGGCTGCCGCAAGCACCAGGTGGCGCACCTGGTCTATGCCAGCAGTTCCAGCGTCTATGGCGGCAATGCCAAGATGCCCTACGCCGAGAGCGATGCGGTGGACCACCCGATCAGCTACTACGCGGCCACCAAGAAGGCCAATGAGCTGATGGCCCACACCTACTCGCACCTCTACCAGATGCCCACCACCGGACTGCGCTTTTTCACGGTCTACGGGCCCTGGGGCC
Source organism: Comamonas sp. MYb69 (assembly GCF_037479315.1). NCBI lineage: Bacteria > Pseudomonadati > Pseudomonadota > Betaproteobacteria > Burkholderiales > Comamonadaceae > Comamonas > Comamonas sp. MYb69. Next base: position 475,512 of record NZ_JBBGZG010000001.1, on the reverse strand, counting down.
GGCCGGACATGGCCTTGTTCAAGTTCACCAAGGCCATCCTGGCGGGCGAGACCATCGATGTTTACGGCAATGGCCAGCTGGTGCGCGATTTCACCTTTATCGACGACATCGTCGAAGGCATTCTGCGTGTGCTGGACAAACCGGCCACGCCAGACAGCCACTATGACGCGCTGCAGCCCAACCCGGGCACCAGCACCGCGCCCTACCGCATCTTCAATATCGGCAACAGCCAGCCCACCGTGCTGATGGACTACATCGCCGCACTGGAGTCTGCCCTGGGCATGCAGGCGAACAAGCGCATGCTGCCTATCCAGCCGGGCGACATGCACAGCACCTCGGCCGACACCCGGGCCTTGCAGGCCTGGGTGCAGTTCGCCCCTTCTTTCACTGTCACAGACGGAATCCAGCGCTTTGTCGACTGGTACCGCTCGTTCTACCGCGTATGAAAGTCACTGTTTTTGGAACCGGCTATGTCGGTCTTGTTCAAGGTGCCGTGCTGGCCGATGTCGGCCACCAGGTGCTCTGTGTCGATGTCGATGCCGCCAAGGTCGCCGCGCTGCAGGCCGGCCAGATCCCCATCCATGAGCCGGGCCTGGACAAGCTGGTCACCAGCAACCATGCCAACGGCCGCTTGCGCTTTACCACCGATGCAGCCCAAGGCGTGGCGCACAGCGAGGTCATCTTTTTAGCAGTGGGCACGCCCCCTGACGAAGACGGCAGCGCCGACCTGCAGTATGTGCTGGCCGTGGCCCGCACCATTGCCCAGCACATGGATGGCCCGCGCATCGTCATCAACAAATCCACCGTGCCGGTGGGCACGGCCGACAAGGTTCGCGCGGTCATTGCCGAGGGCCTGGCAGCTCGCGGCGCCAGCCACGGCTTCGACGTGGTCTCCAACCCGGAATTCCTCAAGGAAGGCGCGGCCGTGGCCGACTGCCAGCGGCCCGACCGCATCATCATCGGCACCAGCAACCCCGCGTCCGAGGCGCGGCTGCGCGAGCTGTATGCGCCCTTCAACCGCAACCACGACAAGATCGTGGTGATGGATGTGCGGAGTGCCGAGCTGACCAAGTACGCCGCCAATGCGATGCTGGCCACCAAGATCAGCTTCATGAACGAGATCGCCAACCTGGCCGAGCGCCTGGGCGCCAATGTGGAAGCGGTGCGCCGCGGCATTGGCAGCGATCCGCGCATTGGCTACCACTTTATCTACCCGGGGGTGGGCTACGGCGGCAGCTGCTTCCCCAAGGATGTGAAGGCCCTGGTGCGCACCGCCGAGGAGATCGGCTTTGATCCCCTGCTGCTCAACGCCGTCGAAGCCCGCAACGAAGCCCAGCGCAACGTGCTGTTCGAGCGCATCAGCGCCTTCTACGGCGGCCAGTTGCAGGGCAAGACGATTGCGCTGTGGGGCCTGGCCTTCAAGCCCAATACCGATGACATGCGCGAGGCGCCCAGCCGCAACTTGCTGGAATCGCTGTGGGCCGCAGGCGCCCGCGTACAGGCCTATGACCCCGTCGCGATGCAGGAAGCCCAGCGCATTTATGGCGAGCGCAGCGACCTGGTGCTGGCTGCCGACCCCGAGGCCACCCTGCAAGGCGCCGACTGCCTGGCCATCGTCACCGAGTGGCAGATCTTCCGCGCGCCCGATTTTGGCCAGCTGGCCCAGCGCTTGCGCGACCGCATGGTTTTTGACGGCCGCAATCTCTATGACCCGGCCCTGGTAGCCGGTTATGGCCTGGGCTATGTGTCGATTGGCCGCCAACCGGTGCCACGCAACGAATAAGGCCGCTGGCGATCAACCACAAAAAAAGCGAGTCCTCCGACTCGCTTTTTGCTGCATTGGGGGCCGCTACTGCAGCCCGCGCCCCGCTTATTGGTCGCCCGCCACCTGGCCATCAAAACGCATATCGGCATAGGCCACGGTGCGGCTGCCTTTGGCCCAGCGGTAGCCCCACCAGATCAGCAGGAACACCGGCAGGCCGATATAGGTGGCGACCACGCCGCCCCAGTCGATATGGTCCTTCAGGAAGGCCTCGTAGTTCTGGCCCAGGGTGATGACCAGGCAGAGCACAAACGCAAAGATGGGACCGAACGGGAACCAGGGCGAGACATAGGGCAGCTGCGACACATCATGGCCCTGCGCCAGAAAGCCCTTGCGGAAGCGGTAGTGGCTGATGGCGATGCCCAGCCAGGCGATAAAGCCGGTCATGCCCGAGAGGTTGAGCAGCCACAGGTAGACGGTCTGCGGGCTGAACAAAAAGCTGAAAAAGCACAGCCCGGCCATCACCGTGGTCGCCAGCAAGGCCATCACCGGCACGCCATGGCGCGAGAGGCGGCCAAAAATGCGCGGCGCCATGCCCTGGCAGGCCAGCGTGTAGAGCATGCGGGTGGAGGCATACATACCCGAGTTGCCGGCCGACAGCACGGAAGTCAGCACCACGGCATTCATGATGACGGCGGCCGACAGCAGGCCCGCCTTCTGGAACACCAGGGTGAAGGGGCTGACGCTGATATCGCCGATGTCATTGCGCAGCAGATGCGGGTCGGTGTAGCTCACCAGCGAGCCGATCACCGCAATCGCCAGCACATAGAACAGCAGGATGCGCCAGAACACCTGGCGCACCGCGCGCGGAATGTTCTTGGCGGGGTTCTCGGACTCGGCCGCCGCAATGCCGATGAGCTCGGTGCCCTGAAAGGAGAAGCCCACGATCATCGCCACACCGATCAAGGCCGCAAAGCCACCGGCAAACGGCGCATCGGCCACCTGCCAGTTGGCGATCGCGCCCCAGACGCCATCCGTCGGGCCGCCGCGCAGAATGCCAAAAATCATCGCCACGCCCAGCGCGATGAAGACCAGCACCGTCGTCACCTTGATCGCCGCAAACCAGTACTCGGCCTCGCCAAAACCGCGCACCGAGATGGCATTGAGGGCCACCATCAGCAGCAGGAACAGTGCGCTCCACCAGTAGCCCGGCACATCGGGGAACCAGTAGGCCATCACCAGCTGCGAGGCCACCAGATCGACCGCAATCGTGATCGCCCAGTTGTACCAGTAGTTCCAGCCCAGCGCGAAGCCAAAGCCCTCGTCCACATAGCGCGCGCCATAGGTGGCGAACGAGCCCGACACCGGCATGAAGGCCGCCAGCTCGCCCAGGCTGGTCATCAAAAAGTAGACCATCAGGCCGATGACGCCATAGGCCAGCAGCGCACCACCGGGCCCCGCCTGCGCAATGGTGGCGCCCGAGGCCACAAACAGCCCCGTGCCGATGGAGCCACCGATGGCGATCATCGACAGATGGCGCGCCTTGAGATCACGGCGCAGTTCATTGACTGGCGCGGAAGAAGAGGAAGACCCAGAACCCGGCATAAACAAAAAAGCATGGCCACAAGCGCCATGCCGACAATGACAAGGCCGCCATTATCGGGTTTTCCCCTGGTCTGCGGTAGTGGCCGCCCCCAATTCCGCCACAGCGCTTGTGTTTCCAGCTAGCTGGCCCAGTCTCAGGCCAGGGTCAGGGTCTGGCTGATCGACCATGGCTGGCCCGGCGCCAGCAGCACCGGCGTGTCGATGCTGGCCGCCTCCACACACAGCATCTGGCGCCAGCCGTCATCGGGCATATCGGCCAGGCTGTGGCTCAGCAACACGCCCGGGTTCCAGACGACGATTTCGCTGGCCGTGCTGCTGTGGCGAATTTCCAGCCGGCGGCCGGCGGGCACATCGGGCTGCTGCAACTGCAGCACCGTGCCCGCTGCGCCCGGCGTGGAGAACACCCGGTCAAAGCCCTGCTCGGTGGTCGCGGCAAAGCCCACATCGCCCTGCGGCTGCACAAAGCGGGTGTCCGCCAGCGCATCCCAGCAGGCCAGGCCCTGCAGGCCGGACAACCGCGTTTGCGCCACATCGTCCACCTGCAGGTAGCTGTGCAGCGCGCAGGTCATGGACCAAGCTACATCGCCGGTGTTCTGCACATCGAGGCGAATCGACAGGCTGCCCGCCTGCACGCCAATGCGCAAGCGCGCATCAAAGGCATGGGGCCAAAAGGCCCGCGTGGCCTCGCTGTCCGTCAGCTGCATGACGATGCCGGCTTCATCGGCCTCCCGCATCTGCCAGGGCAGGTTGCGTGCAAAGCCATGCTTGGGCAGCGGCCCGCGCGTGTTGAACTGCGGAAAGCAGACCGGCACGCCGCCGCGAATGGCAGCCTGGCCATCGCGCTGGCTGGCGGGGCTCAGGTAGAGGTGCTCGCGGCCACCGGCCGTCTTCCAGGACAGCAGCTGCGCGCCCTGCTCGGCCACCACGGCCGACGAACCATCGGGCCACTGGGCACACCAGGCGGCAAAGCCTTCGTAGCTGATTCGGGTCCACGTATGCGCCATCTTTTTTGCTCCTCTAAATGCAGCGATTGTGACACTGGCAGCGGGCCCCACTGCCGCTGGCGAGCCATACAGCGGACAGCAAAAAGGACAGCCGCAGCTGTCCTTGGTAGATACCTATTGAAGCCAGTGCCCCGCCTCAGCCGGGCATGCTGGCGATCAATATTCCCAGAAAATGCGCTGGATTTCCTTGGGGTCGTTGGTCTTGGTCAGCGCCAGCGCTGCCAGCAAGCGGGCTTTCTCAGGGCGCAGGTCATGCGCAACCACCCAGTCGTACTTGTCATCGGGCTGCTCTGCATTGCGCAGCACAAAGCCATAAGGCACGCGCGCCGAGCGGATCACCTGCACGCCCTTGCTGCGCGCTTCCTGCAGTGCGGGGACGATGCGGTCGGCCACCGAGCCATTGCCGGTACCGGCATGCACGATCGCCTTGGCGCCGGTGCCGACGAAGGCATCAATCGCGGTGCGCGGCACATTGCCGTAGCTGTAGACCACTTCGACAGCAGGCAGGCTGGAGATGGTGTCGATGTTGAACTCGGACTGCATCGTGTGGCGCTTGATCGGCGCACGGAACCAGTAATTCTTGCCTTCCACCACCATGCCCAGCGGGCCCCACTGGCTTTGGAACGCGCTGGTCTTGATGTTCACATCCTTGTTCACATCACGCGCGGTCTGGATCTCGTCGTTCATCGTCACGACCACGCCCTTGCCCTCGGCATCCTTGGACGCTGCCACGCTCACGGCGTTGACCAGGTTCAGCGCGCCATCGGCCGACAGCGCGGTGCCGGGGCGCATCGAGCCCACGACCACGATGGGCTTGTTGGTGTGCACCGTCAGGCTCAGGAAATAGGCCGTCTCGGCCAGCGTGTCGGTGCCGTGGGTGATGACCACGCCATCCACATCGGGCTGCTTGACCAGCGCGGAGACGCGCTTGGCCAGCACCAGCAGGTTGTCGTTGGTAAAGCTCTCGGAGGCAATCTGGAAGACCTGCTCACCGCGCACCTGGGCCACCTTGGACAGCTCAGGCAGGCCGGCGAGCAGCTTGTCCACCGGCACCTTGGCGGCGCTGTAGGTGGCGCTGTTCATTGCCGATGCACCGGCGCCGGCAATCGTGCCGCCGGTGGCCAGCACGACCACATTGCGCTGGCCTTGTTGTGCCACCTGAGGCGCAGCCGCTGGCGCTGCAGCAGGTGCGGCGGCAACGGCAGGGGCCGCTGCTGCGGCTTGGGTGTTTTGGGGGCCGCTGGCGCAAGCGCCCAGGCTCAGCGTGACCGCCAGGGTCACAGCACTCAGTGCGGGAAGCCGCCAGCGGGACGCTTGGGACACCTGCAGCATTGTTGTCGATTTGTGTGGCATCAGTAGCACCTCGTGTCAAAAGCCGCTATCTTAGAAACTGTGTGCGGGCTGCGCATTGGTGAACACACCTATGGTTTTTTGCAAGCCCATAGGCTGCAAGATTGACGCCCAGGTGACGATTCGCCGACACAAAGACACCCGCCCCTCTAGGGCTATGTTGGCCACCCGCCAAGGGGGTCGCAGCCGCCGCTAGACTTGCCGGATCGGGGTTGTTACCACTGTCAATATCAACAGTTTCTAAGCTGCTTACCATGCAGCACCGGGGCAGGCCAAGCAACTTTTCCAAGACCCAAGGCCCAGCCCCATTGCAGGAGATCAGTGCATGTTTTCGTTTTTCGAGCGGCGGGTGCCGCCCTATCCCAGCGCCGAGCCCCAGGTTCCGCCCAAGGGGTTTTTTGCTTTCATGTGGGCCTGTACGCAGGGCATGCGGGGCTGGATCGGCCTGCTCACGGCCACCTCGGCGCTGCTGGCCATGTACGAGGCCATGCTGTTTGCAGTGATGGGCCATGTGGTCGATTGGCTGGCGACCATGTCGCCCAACAACTTCTGGGCCGAGCAAGGCCGCACGGCACTGGGCATTGCCGGCATCTTGCTGGGCAGCGTGCTGCTGCTGGCACTGCACACCCAGGTGATGCACCAGGTGCTGGCCATCAATTTTCCGATGCGGCTGCGCTGGGTGTTCCACCGCCTGATGCTGGGCCAGAGCATGTCCTTCTACGCCGACGAGTTTGCCGGCCGCATTACGACCAAGATCATGCAGACGGCGCTGTCCGTGCGCGAAGTGGTGTTCATGATCGTCGATGTGCTGGTGGGCGTGAGCGTCTACATGATCGGCATCCTGATCCTGGCGGCCAGCTTTGAGTGGCGGCTGATGCTGCCCTTCCTGCTGTGGCTTCTCGCCTATATCGGCGCCTGCTTCTACTTTGTGCCGCGCCTGGGCAAGATCGGCAAGGCCCAGGCCGATGCGCGCTCGATGATGACCGGCCGCGTGACCGACGCCTATACCAATATCGCCACCGTCAAGCTGTTCGCCCACACCAAGCGCGAGGCCGACTACGCCCGCAGCGCGATGGAAGCCTTCAAGCAGACCGGCCATGCCCAGATGCGCCTGGTGAGCCTGTTCGAGATCACCAACCACCTGATGATCACGCTGCTGCTGCTGGGCGCCTCGGGCACGGCGCTCTACCTGTGGTTGAACGGCCAGGCCAGCGCCGGTGTGGTGGCCGCCGTGATCGCGATGGCGCTGCGCCTGATGGGCTATTCGCACTGGGTGATGTGGCAGATGACGGGCCTGTTTGAGAACGTGGGCACCATCCAGGACGGCATCAACACCTTGACCAAGCCGCGCAGCATCGTCGATGCCAGCGGTGCCAAGCCGCTGGTGGTGCAGCAAGGCCGCATCGAGTTCGACAACGTCAGCTTTGCCTACAAGGATGCCGGCCGCCCGGTCATCGACCAGCTCAACCTGACCATCCACCCCGGCGAGCGCATTGGCCTCATTGGCCGCTCGGGCGCCGGCAAGTCGACCCTGGTCAACCTGCTGCTGCGCTTCCACGACCTGGCCGGTGGCCAGATCCGCATCGATGGCCAGGACATTGCCAAGGTCACGCAAGACAGCCTGCGCAGCAATATCGGTATGGTGACGCAAGACACCTCGCTGCTGCACCGCTCGATGCGCGACAACATTCTGTATGGCCGCCCCGACGCCAGCGAAGAAGACATGCGCCGCGCCACCGAGCGTGCCGAGGCATCCGACTTTATCGCCACGCTGAGTGACCGCTTTGGCCGCACCGGCTACGACGCCCAGGTGGGCGAGCGCGGCGTCAAGCTCTCGGGCGGTCAGCGCCAGCGCGTGGCCATTGCCCGCGTGATGCTCAAAGACGCGCCCATCCTGCTGCTGGACGAAGCCACCAGCGCGCTCGACAGCGAGGTCGAAGCCGCCATCCAGGAGAGCCTGGACAGCCTCATGCATGGCAAGACCGTCATCGCCATTGCGCACCGCCTGTCCACCATCGCCGCGATGGACCGCCTGATCGTCATGGACAAGGGCCAGATCATCGAGCAAGGCAGCCACCAGCAGCTGCTCGCCCAAGGCGGCATCTATGCCAAGCTCTGGGCCCACCAGAGCGGCGGCTTCCTGGCCGAGCCGGTCGATGGACCTCTGTAAATCTGCATATGGCTATTGAACTGAAAAAGGACGTGCACGACCGTGCCGTCCAATCCATCGAACGCTACTTCGAGCAGACCCAGGGCGAGCGCATCGGCAATATGACCGCCGCCGCGCTGCTCGGCTTCTTCCTGAAGGAAATCGGCCCCAGCCTCTACAACCAGGGCGTGGCCGACGCCCAGGCCCGCCTGCATGAGCGCCTGCAGGAGCTCGACTATGAGGTGCATGAGGACGAGTTTGGCTACTGGAACAAGGCCAGCAGCAAGCGAGAATCACGGGGCTAGTCCCTCCTAGGAGCGCCACGATGTCTGCGATTTCCGATTCCGATGTCAGCGCCGCCGCGGTGCAGCGGCTGGTGGGCTTCTACGAGTCGCTCGCGCCCGAGAACCTCGCGCAGCTGAGCGACTACTACGCCGCAGATGCCTTTTTCAAGGACCCGTTCAACGAGGTGCGCGGCATCGCGGACATCCGCGCCATTTTTGCGCATATGTTTGAGACGCTGCAGGAGCCGCGCTTCATCGTCACCCAGCAGCTGGTGCAGGGCGATCGGGCAGCCCTGGAGTGGGAGTTTCGCTTTCGCTTTCGCAGCTGGAACGCGCAAGCGCCCCAGTGCATCTACGGCGCCTCGTTGCTGCGCATCGATGCCCACGGGCGCGTGGCCGAGCACCGCGACTACTGGGACGCGGCAGAAGAGCTGTACGAGAAATTACCGGCAATTGGCCTGTTGATGCGCTGGCTGCGGCGCAACGCCTCGGTCAAGCGCTAGGGGCCGCACCAGGCGCCACCGCCGGCCCGGCCAGACCGTAGAAGGTGGTGCCCGTAACCCAGTCGATGATCTGGTCATCGCTGTACTGCCCCGAGTCCTTGAGCAGACCCAGCACCGGATCGCAGGCACGGGCAAACAAGGTGTAGAGCACCAGCTCGGCAGGCAAGTGTTGGGGCAGTTGGCCGCGGGTCTGGGCCTCGGTGATCCAGATGCTCAGCCGGTTGCTCAGCGCAATCAGCCGGTCCATATAGGCATCGTTGGACTGCAGCGAGGCGCTGAGGTTGGAGTTTTGCGCGGGCAGCGACGGCATCTGCCCTTCCAGCTGGGTGCGCATGGCCCAGCGCACCACCGCCTTCAACTGCTCCAGCGCCGCGATCGGCTGGCCTGCTTCGGCCGCCGCATCGGCCGCGCTGCGCAAGCCATCGACAAAGGCCAAGGCGCGGTCCAGCACCCCGACCATCGCAGCACCCGCCAATTCTTCCTTCGACGTGAACAGCTTGTAGAGACTGGCCTTTGCCATGCCCGCCTCCGCCGCCACCTCGTCGACGGTCATCGCGTCGTAGCCCTTGGTCGCGAGCAGGCGGTTCACCGCCGTCACGATGGCCTCTTCACGCACACGCTGTATTTGTTCCTTGATGGCAGACCGAGCATTCATGCCGCCATTTTATGACGTCGCAGGTCATGAAGAAGACTAAATGGTGCATTTTTGACATTTGTGGTTTATAGTGTGAACTCATCAGTTCAACAATTGATCTAGAAGGTTCAAACGTTTGGCTGTTGCATCTACAAGGGGTCCTTTCATGCAACGCATCGCTGTCATCGGATCGGGGATTTCTGGGCTGGCCGCTGCGGCCCACCTGGCCCGTTCGCAGACATCGCACCGGGTCTGCCTGCTGGAAGGGGGCAGCCATTTCGGCGGCCATGCCAACACGGTGGACCTGAGCCTGGATGGCATCACGCACGGCGTCGATACCGGCTTTCTGGTGTTCAACCACCGCACCTACCCCTTGCTGACCCAGCTCTTCCAAGACCTGGCCGTCGATACGGTCGCCTCCGAGATGTCGTTCTCGGTTCAGGTGCCTGGTGCCCACGGGGCATCTGCGCTGGAATGGAGCGGCCGCTCCCTCGCCAGCGTGTTTGCCCAAAAACGCAACCTGCTGCGCCCGCGCTTTTGGGGCATGCTGCGAGACATTGCCCGCTTCAACCGCCTGACCACCGAGATCGCCGAGCGCCAGGCCGAGGCCGAGATGACAGCCTCGATCGCTGCATTCCTGGACCAGCACCGCTTCTCCGCCGCGTTCCGCAGCGACTATCTGCTGCCGATGCTGGGCTGTATCTGGTCCTGCCCCACGGACCAGATGCTGCACTTCCCCATCGCCACGATGATTCGCTTCTGCCACAACCACGGCCTGATCCAGGTGCGCGACCGGCCGCAGTGGTACAGCGTGCGCGGAGGCTCACGCCAGTATGTGCGCCGCTTGCTGGCCCGTTTGACGCAGGATGGCCGCCACGAGGCGCGCCTGAATACGCCGGTGCTCGGCCTGCAGCGCCACCCGCAGGGCGTCATGCTGCAGATGGCGCATGGCTCCGAATGGTTTGATGCCGTGGTTCTGGCCTGCCACAGCGACCAAGCCTTGCGGCTGCTGGGCGACGGCGCCACGGCCGCTGAACGCGCGGTGCTCGGCAGCATCCGTTACCAGCCCAACGAGGCGGTCCTGCACACCGACAGCGCCGTGCTGCCCCAGCGCCAGGCGGCCTGGGCGGCCTGGAACTACGAGCGTGCCGCCGCGTCCAGCGCCGAGCAAGCGGGCGTCTGCCTGCACTACCTGATCAACCGGCTCCAGCCCTTGCCCTGGCAGCAGCCGGTAGTGGTGTCGCTCAACCCAGCGCGCCCTATTTCTGCGGACAAGGTACATGCCCGCATCCAGTACAGCCACCCGGTGTTTGACCAGGCAGCCATCGACGCCCAGCGCCAGCTGCCCCAGCTGCAGGGCCAGCTGCGCACCTGGTTTTGCGGCGCCTGGTGCGGCTATGGCTTCCACGAAGACGGGCTGCGGTCCGGCCTGGCGGCGGCCCAAAGCCTGTGCCAGTCGCTGGCCGGCGCAGCGCCACCCGCGCAGGCGCCGGCGCTGGAGGAGGCCGCATGAGCAACCGTTCGCTGATCGGCTTTGGCCACATCTGGCACCAGCGCCTGCGCCCGGTGGTGCATGCCTTCCGCTACCCCGGGTATTTCTTGCTGCTGCCCCTGCGCAGCTTACGCGGCCAGCCCGATGCCGTACTGCACCGCAACCGGCGCGGCCTGATCAGCTTTTATGACCGCGACCATGGCGACGGCAGCGCCGACTGCCTGGCCTGGTTTGACCAGCTGCTGCAGCAAGAAGGTATCGAGGACGCGGCCGGCGAGATCTGGCTGCACACCTTCCCGCGTGTGCTGGGCTATGCCTTCAAGCCCGTCAGCTTCTGGTATGCGCACCGGGCAGATGGCTCGCTGGCGGCGGTGCTGGCCGAGGTCAACAACACCTTTGGCGAGCGCCATGCCTACTTGCTGGCCGGGCCCGATCTGGCCTGGGGCACGGAGCAGCTCGCGGCCAAATGCTTCCATGTGTCGCCGTTTTGCACGGTGCAGGGCGCATACCGCTTCCGCTTTGTGCGCAGCGACAGCCGCAACCTGGTGCAGGTCGACTTGCATGACGAGGCCGGCGCGCTGCTGCGCACCGGCGTCGCAGGCAGGCTGCAGCCCTTGACCCGTGCCACCGTGCGGCGCGCATTCTGGGCCATGCCCTTGATGACCTGGGGCGTCGTGCTGCGCATCCACTGGCAGGCACTGCGCCTCTGGCTCAAACGCCTGCCTTTCCACCGCAAACCCTCCGAGCCCAAGCGCTTCGTCACACGATGAACTCCACTACCGCCTCCATGCCGAGCCCGTCCGCCCAAGCCGGACGCTCCATCCCCCGCAGCGCGCGCCAGGTACTGCAGCTGCTGGAACACCTGCCCCGCGGCCAGCTGGACCTGCAGCTGCCCGATGGGCAACTGCGGCACTTCAGCCAACAGCCCGCAGCGCAGGCCGATGCGCGCTGTGCCATCCAGGATTGGGAGGCGCTGGAGCGCGTGCAGCGCTCGGGCGATATCGGCCTGGCCGAAGGCTATATCAACGGCCAGTGGGACAGCCCCGACCTGAGCGCGCTGCTGCGTCTTTGCATCGCCAATCGCGACCACATGGAGCAGCTGGTGTACGGCCACTGGTGGGGCCGGCTGGGTTTTCGCCTGCGCCACCTGCTCAACCGCAACACCCGCTCGGGAAGCGCCCGCAATATCCATGCGCACTACGACCTGGGCAATGACTTTTACCGCCTCTTTCTCGACCCAAGCATGAACTACAGCGCGGCCTGGTTCGAGGGGCGCAGCGGCGATGCGCTGGCCCAGGCCGATCTGCTGCAGGCCCAGCAGGCCAAGATGCGCCAGGCCTTGCAGGAGACCCGGCTGCAACCCGGCCAGCGCCTGCTGGAGATTGGTTGCGGCTGGGGTGCACTGGCCCAGACGGCGGCCACCGAGTTTGGCGCCCAGGTGACCGGGGTGACCTTGTCGCGCGAGCAGCGCCAATGGGGTCTGGAGCGCATCGCCCAAGCGGGCCTGCAAGCCCAGGTCGATCTGCGCTACCAGGACTACCGCGATCTGGCTGCCCAGCACCAGTCGCAGCCCTTTGATGCCATCGTGTCCATCGAGATGTTTGAAGCGGTGGGCCAGGAGTACTGGAGCAGCTATTTCCAGTCGCTGCGCCAGTGCCTCAAGCCCGGTGGCTATGCCTGCGTGCAATCCATCACCTTGCGCGATGACCTGTTTGCGCGCTACCTGCGCTCGACCGATTTCATCCAGCAGTACATCTTCCCCGGCGGCCTGCTGCCCAGCGTCCAGGCCTTTGAGCGCGAAGCGCGCCGGGCCGGCTTGACCGTGGAGAAGAAGCTGCACTTTGGCAGCGACTATGCCGAAACACTCAGGCGCTGGCGCCAGGCCTTTGAGCAGCAGATCGATGCCGTCCGCGAACAGGGCTTTGATGAACGTTTTGTACGCATCTGGCGCTTCTACCTCGCCTACTGCGAGGCCTCGTTCGACATGGGCAACACCGATGTGGTCCAGTTCACATTGCGCAGGCCCGACCATGCCTGAACTCCGCCGACGCCAAGCCCTGGGCTGGGGCGCCCGCCTTCTTGCTCTCTCCATGACTGCCATGACCCACGACCTCCTCGCAGCCACGCCTGCCTCCCCTGCCCCTCCTGCTGAACTGGGCACGGCCTTGCCAGGCGCGCGCCTGGTCGGCACCGGTGTGCTGCGGTTTTTTGGGCTGCGGGTGTATGAGGCGCGCCTGTGGGCCGCTGCCGGCTTCAACCCACTGGACTATGCGCGCCAGCCCTTTGCGCTGGAGCTTATCTATGACCGCAAGCTCGAGGGCGAGGCCATTGCGGAGCGCTCCATCGCCGAGATGCGCCGGGTGGCGCCCTTCTCCGAAGAGCAGGGCCGCCAGTGGCTGCGCATGATGAAGCAGGCCTTTCCCGATGTGGTGGCGCAGGACCGCTTGCTGGGTTTGAACGACGGCACAGGCAAGGTCGTTTTTCTGTACAACGGGCGCGAGACTGCCACCATTGACGACGCGCTGTACGCGCGCCTGTTCTTTGGCATCTGGCTGTCGGAGCAAACCTCCGCACCGGCGCTGCGCGCTGCACTGCTGGGCCAGGGCTGAGGGCTGTCCGCCATGAACGCCATCCCGGTTCAGCAAGCGCTTTCCTGGCGCACGGGGCTGGCCTATGGCGCGCTGGCGGCACCGCTGGCCTTTGTCTCGCTGCCCTTGTATGTGACCCTGCCCCACTACTATGCGGCCGTGGCCGGTGCGCCGCTGGCCGGCCTCGGGGCCGTGCTGCTCGCCACCCGGGCCTTTGATGCGCTGCTGGACCCGGCGCTGGGCCGCCTGGCAGATCGCCTGCTACAGCGCGGGCGGCGTGCCGCGTGGCTGGCTGCGGCGCTGGGCAGCCTGGCCATGGCCCTGGGGTTTTATGCGCTCTGGCACCCGCCCATCAGCAACCCGTTCCAGATGCTGGGCTGGCTCGCCGGCTGCCTGCTGCTGAGCACCTTGGCCTATAGCGCGGTCACCATCCTGCACCAGACCTGGGGCACCCGCTGGGGCGGCCAGGCGGCCTGGCGCACGCAGGTAACGGCCTGGCGCGAGGGCGCGACCTTGGTCGGCGTGCTCACCGCCAGCGTCTTGCCCAGCCTGTTGGGCATGGATGCAACCAGTGCGGTGCTGCTGGCCGCGCTGGGCCTGGGTTTGCTGGGCTTGTACCGGCTGCGCGATCCGCGCGCGGACGCAGCACATGCCAGCGCAGGGGCCGCGCAGCGCAGTGGCCGGCCCCAGGCCTCACCCTGGCGTGATGCCGCTTTTCGCCGGTTGCTGTCGGTCTTCATGCTCAACGGCATTGCGGCGGCCATACCCGCCACGCTCCTGCCCTTCTTTGTCGTGGACCGGCTCCAGGCGCCCGAGCTGCTGCCGCTGTTCTTGCTGTGCTACTTCGCCGCTGCCGCGCTGGGCCTGCCGCTGTGGGTCAGAGCCGTTGCCCGCTGGGGCCTGGCGCCCAGCTGGCGCGCCGGCATGCTCGCCAGCGTCATTGCCTTTTTCTCGGCCTCCTTGCTGGGCGCGGGGGATGCCTGGGCCTTTGCGGCCATCTGCCTGGCCAGCGGCCTGGCGCTGGGCGCCGACCTGGCAGTGCCCGGCGCGCTGCTCACGGGGGTGATCCACGAATCAGGCCATGGGGGATCGGGCGACGGGCGTTATTTGGGCTGGTGGGCCTGTGCCACCAAGCTCAACCTGGCTCTGGCCGCCGGGCTCTGCCTGCCGCTGCTCGCCATGGCGGGCTACCACAGTGGCAGCACCGCGCCTGCCGGCCTGCAGGCGCTGGCCTGGGCCTATGGCGGCCTGCCCTGCCTGCTCAAGCTGTTGGCCCTGGCCTCTCTCTGGCGCGCTGAGCGCCTGCAACCCTCCTGGAGGTAACGATGACATCCACGCCCTGCACCCACCGCATCATCACGCTGCGCCGCGCCGGAATCGGCCTGGCCCTGTTCGGCACGCTGGCACTGCTGAGCGCCTGCGCCAGCCCCTCGGTCGAGGACTATGCCCAGGAGCGCCCGGCCTTGGACCTGCGCCAGTACTTCAACGGCCCGCTCACGGCGCAGGGCATGTTCACCGACCGCCAGGGCAAGGTGGTCAAGCGCTTTACCGTGCAGATGACCGGCAAGTGGACGGGCAATGACGGCGTGCTGGAAGAGCACTTTGTCTACAGCGACGGCACCACGCAGGAGCGCACCTGGCACATCCAGTACCTCGGTGAGGGCCGCTATAGCGGCCAGGCGGGGGATGTGGTCGGCCCCGCCACAGGCCAGGCCGCCGGCAACGCGCTGCACTGGAACTATGTGCTGGCCTTGCCGGTGAACGGCCGGGTCTGGAATGTGCGGATGGACGACTGGATGTACCTGATGGACGGGCGCACCATGCTCAACCGCACGGCGATGAGCAAGTTCGGCATCCACCTGGGCGATCTGACCATCTCCTTCAGCAAGGGGTCGCAGTGATGCCGCTGCTGCAAGCCAAGCTCAATCCGCCGATGCGCGACTGGCAGGGCCGGTCCGTCTGGATCATTGGCGCATCGTCGGGCATTGGCAGGGCCACCGCTGAGGCACTGCAGGCCCAGGGCGCGCGCGTTATCGTATCGGCCCGGGATCTTGCTGCGCTGCAGGCCTTTGCAGGCAGCCGCCCCGGCTGCCTGGCGCTGGCACTGGATGTGAGCGAGCCCGGCACCGTGGCGGCTGCCGCACAAGCGGTGCATAGCGCCCTGGGTGCTGCGCCCGACCTGGTGCTGTACTGCGCCGGCCACTACCGGCCGCTGCGCGCGACCGAATTCAACCTGCCCGAGATGCAGAAACACCTAGCGGTCAACTATGTCGGCGTGCTGCATGTGCTGGACGCCATCCTGCCGATGCTGCTGCAAGCGGGCCAGGGCCATATCGCGCTGGTCGGCAGTGTTGCGGGCTACCGGGGGCTGCCAATGTCTCTGGCCTACGGCCCCACCAAGGCCGCGCTCAACAACCTGGCAGAAAACCTCTACCTGGACCTGCACCCCCAAGGGCTGGGCGTATCCATCATCAACCCAGGCTTTGTCGAGACGCCTCTGACCGCCCAGAACCATTTCAAGATGCCCGCGCTGATCAGCCCCGCAGAAGCAGCGCAGCATATCTTGCAGGGCTGGGCGCGCGGACAGTTCGAGATGAACTTCCCCCGCCGCTTTACCCGCTGGATGCGCCTGCTGCGCTGCCTGCCCGACCGCTGGTACTTTGCCAGCGTGCGGCGGATCACCAAGGCCTGATGCGGGGACGGGGACGACAGCGGCACGGCATGCGTGCTTATCGCCAGTAGCCCAATGATGCGCCAGTCTGCACCCAAGCCTGTTCCACCGCCTTTCCCACTTGAGGCCCTGCCCAAAATCAAAAGGAAACATCCTATGCCTATCTCCACAAACGCTCTCTTGCGCGCCACCGCCATGGCGCTCGCGATCACCGGTGCCGCAGTCGCCCTGCCCGGTTGCGCCGTCTCTGTCCCCCAAGGGGTGCAACCGGTCAGCGGCTTTGACGCCAGCAAGTACATGGGCACCTGGTATGAGCTGGCGCGCATTGACCACCGTTTTGAAAAAGGCCTGACCCAGGTGACGGCCAGCTACAACTTGAATGCCGATGGCAGCGTGACCGTCGTGAACCGCGGCTATGACCCCGCCAAGCAACAGTGGCGTGAAGCGCAAGGCAAGGCACGCTTCCTCGGACAAGCCGATAAGGCTGCGTTGAAGGTCTCGTTCTTCGGCCCCTTCTACGGCGGCTACAACGTGGTCAGCCTCGATGAGCAGTACCACACCGCCTTGGTCATTGGCAGCAGCCTGGACTACATGTGGATTCTGTCCCGCAGCAAGACCATTCCGGAGACTCAGCGGCAAGCCCTGCTGGAGAAAGCACAGTCTTTGGGTGTCGATTTGGCCCAGGTGATACCGGTGGAGCAATAGCCTTGCGTACATGGATGGGGATGTGTTGCAACCAGAGAAAACAGCAAGGTCCAACCAGCCCCAACCCGAGGTTTGAAGCCCTACGCTTGGGGGCCCATCCAAGGCGCCCATAAAAAACGCAGCCACCCAGGCTGCGTTCTCACATTCAAAAGCCCCAGGCCACCGCCCAAGCAGCGGCGCGCGAGCTTCTCTATCAGCAGTCGCCCACGCGCTTGCTGCTCACCGTGGTGGTCATGCCCTGGCCGGCCATGTCCATGGTGCTGGTGACGGTGTTCTCGGTGGGCGAGACGTAGACGGCTTCGAGGTTCATGCTCATCTTGCCTTCGCCGCAGCTGAAGCGCATCGATTCCTTGTTGCCATCGGTCTTGACGTCAGCCGGGCTGCAGCCAGGCATGTTCTTGAGCTGCGAATCGGCCAGCGACTGCAAGGTCTTGCCGGCCATCTCGGGGGTGATGCACATCTCTTGGATGAGCTTGCCGCCTTCGACCTTGGCGTTATCCAGGTTGGCGGCCTTCTTCTGCTCGGGTGTCATGGTCTTGAAGGCCTGCTCCATGCCGGCCAGTGCCTGCTGGCCCATGGGGCCGCTCATCTCGGTGACCGCCTGCCACTTGCCGGGCTGCACTTTTTGTGCGGCAGCGGCGGGCGCTGGCGCGGGGGCCGGTGCTGCTGCGGGCGCAGGGGCCGGCGCGGCGGCGGCCGGTGGGCTGCTGGGCGTCTCTTCCTTCTTGCTGCAACCCATCAAACCGGCACATGCGACCACGGTGGCTACGGCGAATCCTGTTAGTTTTTCCATTTTTTCTCCTCGTTGCGGCACGGCACAGGGCTTGCGGCGTGCAACGCCTTGCCCTCCCTATGAGCACAAGCGCGTGGCCGCAGTGTAGCGATCTGGCATGCAGAAATGGTTACCAATTGCGTTTCCAACGCCGCCCCATCAGGGTCACAAAATGGGCTCAATGATGTGAATTGGCGCTTCTCTCACGCTGGTCGACTGGGCCAGTACAGAATGTAAACAAGCTTAAAATGGCGCGAATAATTCTTATTCATAACACTCCATGCGCTCCACATTCAGCTGGACACTGGCCCTCGTGGCCGGTTTGGCCGGTTTGCTCAGCGGCCCTGCCCTGGCCCAAACGCCCGCTGCGGCACCCTCCACCACCGCATCCAACACTGCTGCTGCCACGCAAGCCACAGACGCGCGCCAGCTCTGGCAGCTGCTGGACTATGTCGCCGTAGACTACGGCGGCGCCGTCGAAAATGGCCAGATCGCCAGCGAAGGCGAGTACGCCGAAATGCTGGACTTCAGCGCCAACGCCTTGCAGCAGGCCCAGGCCCTGCCCGCCCATGCCGACAAGGCCAAGGTGGTGAGCTTGGTGACCC
Source organism: Comamonas sp. MYb69 (assembly GCF_037479315.1). Taxonomy (NCBI): domain Bacteria; kingdom Pseudomonadati; phylum Pseudomonadota; class Betaproteobacteria; order Burkholderiales; family Comamonadaceae; genus Comamonas; species Comamonas sp. MYb69. Next base: position 457,388 of record NZ_JBBGZG010000001.1, on the reverse strand, counting down.
AACTGCGCGCAGCGGTGCAGGCCAAGGCCACAGCCGATGAAGTCGCCCAGCTGGCTCACCAGGCAGCCCAGTTGCTGGTGGCGACCTACCCGATGCCGGTCGCGCCTGCCAAGGCCCCCGATATAACAAAAGGCTCTCAACTCTTTCAACAAATCTGTGCCAGCTGCCATGGCGCTACCGGCGGTGGCGATGGCCCAGCCGCGCAAGGGCTGGATCCGCAGCCCATTGCCTTTAGCGATGCGCAGCGCGCCAATGCGCGCAGCCTGATGGCCTTGTACCAAGTGACCTCGCAAGGGGTGGAGGGCACCTCGATGGTGTCCTTTGGCGCGCTGCCCGAAGACGACCGCTGGGCGCTGGCCTATTTTGTTGGCGGCCTGTCGTACAACGACGAGCTGCGCGCTACGGGCAAGGCACTCTGGCAAAACGATGCGGGCCTGCGCGCACGCTTTGGCGACCTGGCTGCGCTCAGCACCACCACCGCGCAAAGCCTGACCCCGGCTATGCCGATTGAGCAGGCCCGTGCGGTGCTGGCCTATCTGCGCGCCCACCCCGAGGCCATCAGCCAAGGCAAGGCCACGGGCGTGGCCCTGTCGCGCCAGCGCCTGGCGCAAAGCCTGCTTGCACTCAAGGCGGGCGACCGCAACCAGGCAATGAAGCTGGCCCTGTCTGCCTACCTCGATGGCTTTGAGCCGCTGGAGCCGACGATTGCTGCGCGCAACAAGGCCTTGATGACCCAGGTCGAATCGGCCATGGTGCAGTACCGCGCCACGGTGGCCAGCGGCACGCTGCCAGAGGCCGAGGCCGCCGCCCAGCAGCTGCAGACCATGTTCGGTCAGGTCGAGGCCGAGCTGAATGCTGGCGCCTCGGACGCTACCGCCACCTTTGTCGGCGCGCTTACCATCTTGCTGCGCGAAGGGCTGGAGGCCTTGCTGATCGTCATCGGCATGGTCGCGCTGCTGCGCAAGGCCGGCCGCCAGGATGCACTGCGCTATGTGCATGCGGGCTGGAGCTCGGCGCTGGTCGCGGGTGGCCTGACCTGGGCGGCTGCGACCTATCTGGTCGAGATCAGCGGCGCCAGCCGCGAGGTGACCGAGGGCCTGGGCTCGGTGGTCGCCGCACTGGTGCTGCTGAGTGTGGGCCTGTGGATGCACAGCAAGAGCAGCGCCGGCCGCTGGCAAAGCTATTTGAGCGAGAAGCTCTCGGCCAGCATGGGCCAGGGCTCCATGTGGGGCCTGTTTGCGCTGGCCTTTATCTCCGTCTACCGCGAGGTGTTCGAGACCGTGCTGTTCTTCTCGGCCCTGGCCTCGGACGGCCACCATGGCGCGCTGCTGGGCGGCGGCCTGGCTGCGGTGGCGATTCTGGCGGTGATTGCCTTTGTGCTGCTGCGCACCAGCGCCCGCATGCCGGTGGGCCGTTTCTTCTCGGCGACGTCGATCCTGGTGGCCGTGCTGGCTGTCGTGCTGGTGGGCAAGGGCGTGTCCTCGCTGCAAGAGGCTGGCTGGGTCAGCGCCACACCGCTGGCTGCGCCGCGCATTGAGCTGCTGGGCATGTTCCCCACGATGGAGACCCTGCTGGCCCAGGCCATTGTGCTGGCGCTGGTGGTGCTTGGCTTTGCCTACAACCGCGCGGCGGCGCGCAAGGCACTGGGCGCCCCGCAGTAAGCACCGCCTTGTCGGCTGCCAGACCTCGCCAGGGCGCCAAGCCTGGGCGAGGTCTTTTTCTTTGACCGGCGCTGCGCCCAGCGACTACCATCGACAGGGTTCCCGCGATCTCTCCATCCCCCTCCCCCGACCATGCGCATCATTCACACCTCGGACTGGCACCTGGGCCAGCATTTCATGGGCCAAAGCCGCCAGGCAGAGCACAGCGCGCTGATCGACTGGCTGCTGGAGCAGGTGACGGCGCAAGCCGCCGATGCGGTGCTGATCGCAGGCGATATTTTTGACACCGGCGCGCCCCCCAGCTACGCGCGCGAGCTCTACAACCGCCTGATTGCCCGCCTGCACCAGGCCGGTGTGGCGCTGCTGGTGCTGGGTGGCAACCATGATTCGGTTGCGGTGCTGGAAGAGAGCCAGGGCCTGCTGCAGCACCTGGGCACCCAGGTGATTGCCGCGACCGGCGCGCCCGCGCAGCATGTGCGCATCCTGCCGCTGCGCGATGGCTCGCCTGGCTGCATTGTCTGCGCGCTGCCCTTTATCCGTCCCCGCGATGTGCTGCAAAGCCAGGCCGAGCAAAGCGCGCAAGACAAGCAGATGGCCTTGCAGCAGGCCATTCAGGCGACCTACCAGCAGGTGTACGACGCGGCACTGCAGCAGCAGGCTGCGCTGCAGGCCAGCCTGGGGCGGCAGCTGCCCATCATCGCCACCGGCCACCTCACCACCGTGGGTGCCAGCAGCAGCGAATCGGTGCGCGAGATCTATGTCGGCGCACTGGAGGCTTTTCCGACCCAGGCCTTTCCCCCTGTGGACTACATCGCACTGGGCCATATCCACCAGCCGCAAAAGGTGGGCGGACTTGAGCACATCCGCTACAGCGGCTCGCCGATCGCGCTGGGCTTTGACGAGGCGCGCCAGACCAAACAGATGTTGCTGGTTGACCTGGGAGCGCCGGGCTTGCAGGCGGTCACTGCCTTGCCGGTGCCGGTCTTCCAGCCCATGGCGGCGCTGCGCACCAACCTCGCCGCATTGCCGGCCGCGCTGCAGCAGGCCAGTGCGCTGGCCCAGGCCGACAAAAAGGTCTGGCTGGACATCAGCATCGAAGAAGACGACTACCTGGCCGACCTGCCCTTGCGCGTGCAGACACTTGCTGAAGGTTTGCCGCTGCAGCTGCTGCGGGTCAAACGGCTGCGCGGGCGGGCGGCTGCGCAGTGGAGCGGCCCGGCCGTCGAGGCGCTGGATGCACTGACACCGGCCCAGGTGTTTGAGCGCCGCCTGGCGCTGGAGACCATGGACGCCGAGCTGCAGCAGGCGCTGACCGCACGCTACCAGGCCGTGCTGCAGTCACTCTCCAACCCCAGCGGGGAGGCACCATGAAGATACGCAGCCTGCGGCTCAAGAACCTGAACTCGCTCAAAGGCGAGTGGCGCATCGATTTCACAGCCGCGCCCTTTGCCGACAACAGCCTGTTTGCGATCACCGGCCCCACGGGCGCGGGCAAATCGACCTTGCTCGATGCGATTTGCCTGGCGCTCTACCACCAGACACCCCGGCTGGCCACCCTCAGCGCCAGCAGCAATGACCTGATGACGCGCCACACGGCAGATTGCATGGCCGAGGTGGAGTTCGAGGTCAAGGGCACCGTCTACCGTGCCTTCTGGAGCCAGCGCCGCGCCCGCGACAAGGCCAGCGGCGCGCTGCAGGCGCCCCGGGTGGAGCTGGCCCGCGTGGCCGATGGCGTAATCCTGAGCACGCATAGCAGCGACAAACTGCGCCAGATGGCCGAGATCACCGGACTGGATTTTCAGCGCTTTACCAAATCGATGCTGCTGGCCCAGGGCGGGTTTGCGGCGTTTTTGCAAGCCAGTGCCAATGAACGCGCCGAGCTGCTCGAAGAGCTGACCGGCACCGACATTTACAGCCAGATATCGCAAGCGGTGTTTGAGCGCGCCCGCGATGCCCGCCAGGCGCTGGAGCGCGACCAGGCGCAGGCGGGCGGCATGCAGTTGCTGCCCGAGGCCGAGCGCGCGCAGCTGCAGACCGAGGCCCAGCAACTGCAAGACACCTTGGCCACTTTGCAGACGCGCCATGCCGCGCTGCAAACCCTCCAGCACTGGCAGCAGCAAACTGCGCAAGCCGCGCAGGCGCAGCAGCTGGCGCAAGAGCGCCTTCAGCAGGCCCAGCAAGCGCTGCAGGCTGCCGCCCCCGATCTGCAGCGCCTGCAGGCCCATGCACCCGCACAGGCGATTGCCCCCCTGCATGCGGGCTGGCAGCAGGCGCAAGCGGCCGCTGCAGCAAGCCAGGCCCAGCAGACCCAGTTGCAGGGCCGCCTGGCCGATGCCCAGCGCCAACAATGGCAGCTGCAGCAGCATGCCAGCGCGCTGGCGCAGCATGCCCAGCAGCAGGCCGAGCAGGCGCTGCAGCAGTTGCAGACCCAGCAGAGCGATCTGCAGCACTGGCTGCAGCAGCACCTAACCCATGCCACGCTGGGCGATCAGCTGAGCGGCTGGCGCGAGCAACTGGCGCAGCGCCAACAGCAACAGCGGCAGTTGGCCCAAGAGCAGGCCGCGTTGCAGCAGGCCCAACAACAGGGCCAGTCGTTACAGCAACAGATGGCGGCACAGGCCAGCAAACTGCAGCAAGCGCAAGCGGTGCAGCAGCAGGCCGATGCTGCGGCGCGCGAGCTGCAGCATGCGCAGCACACCCGACTGGCCCCGCACGGCGGCAGTCTGGGCCAGTTGCGCGCCCACTGGCAGACGGCGCAGCAGCACGAGCAAGCCTGGCAGCAACTGCTGCAGCATGCCGAGCAACGCCAACCGCTGGCGCGCGATGCGCAGCAACTGGGCGATGCCTTGCAGGCCTGCTCGGCACCGCTGGCCCAGCAGCAGGCCACGCTGGCCGCACTGCGCAGCCAGTACAAGGCCCAGAAAGAACGGGTGGGCGACAAGCAAAAACTGCTGGCCCAGGAAGAGCGCATCCAAAGCCTGGAAGCGCACCGCCATGCGCTGCAGCCCGGCGAGGCCTGCCCCCTTTGTGGTTCGCAGGAGCACCCTGCCATTGCCGCCTATGCCGCGCTGGATGTGACCGCCACCGCCGCCGCGCTGCAAGCGGCCCAGGCCGAGCTGGAGGCGCTGCAGCAGCAGGGCGAACAGCTGGGCGCCGCGCATGCGGCGGCCCTGAGCCAGCAGACCAGCCTGCAGGCCCAGTTAACAGCCGCCGAGCAGCGGCTGGACGCCTGGCAACAGCGCTGGCAGACACTCTGCGCAGCCATGGCCCAACCCGTCGCCGCATCTGCCTGGCAGCAGCCGCACACATTGGCCGAGGCCCAGCAAGCCAGCGCCGCGCAAGCGGCGCAGTTGCAACAGGCCCTGGCGGCAGCCGAGGCCGCTGAGCAAGCGCTGCAAGCTGCCAAAGATGCCGCGCATGCAGCAGCCCAGACCCTGCAGGACGCCCAGCATGCGCAAGCGCGCCTGCAACAGGCCCAGCAAGACAACAGCAGCCTGCAGCAACGCCTGGCGCAGACCGTGCAAGCGCTGCAGGCCCAGGCAGACGCGGCCGAGGCCGCCTTGCAAGCCAGCCTGGCTCCACTGGGCCTGGCGATGCCGCCCGCCGATGGCCACGATGCCTGGCTGCAGACCCGCCAGCAGGAATGGCAGCAGTGGCAGCAGCACAGCGCGCAGCTGCAAACCACCTCCCAGCAACTGGCACTGCAGCAGCAGCAGGCCCAGCAGTGCGCGCAAGAGGCCCAGCAATGGCAGCAGCGCCTGGCGCAACTGCCGGCACCGGCACCCGCACAAACCAGTGCTGCGACCATGGCGCTGCCCGCCACCTTGGCCGATTGCGCCGCGCTGCTGGAGGACACCCGCCAAGAACTCGCCAGCCTGCAAGGCCAGGCCCAGCAAGCGGGCCAGCAATTGGCCGAGCGGCAGTGGGCCCAGGAGCAGGCCCAGTCTGCGTGGGAGCAGGGCTTGCAGGCCAGCCCCTTTGCCGATGCGCAGGCCTTTGCGCATGCGCTGTTGCCAGCGGACGCGCTGGAGCGGCTCAGCCAGCAGCGTGATGGCTTGCAGTTGGCACTGCAGCGCGCTGGCACGGTGGCCGAGGAGGCAGCGCAGCAGCACCAGCAACTGCAGGCCCAGGCCTTGACGGAGGAGGCACCCGAGGCGCTGGAGGCGCAATTGCGGGCGCTGGAGGACGAGCGCAACCAGACGGCAGAGCGCATGGGCGCCCACCGCGCGCGCCTGGCCGATGACGAGCAGCGCCGCGCGGGTCAGCAGGCCTTGCTGGCGCAGATTGCGGCGCAGGAGCGCGACAGCGTGCTGTGGCAGCGGCTCGATGGCCTGATCGGATCGGCCAAGGGCGACAAGTTCCGCAAGTTTGCCCAGGGCCTGACCCTGGACCATTTGCTGGCCTTGGCCAACGGCCATCTGGCCAGGCTGCATGGCCGCTACCTGCTGCAGCGCAAGACCACTGGCGAGCTGGAGCTCGATATCGTCGACAGCTGGCAAGGCGATGTCGCGCGCGATACCCGCACCTTGTCGGGGGGCGAGGCCTTTTTGGTCAGCCTGGCACTGGCGCTCGCCTTGTCGGACCTGGTCAGCAGCAAGACCTCGATCGATTCGCTGTTCCTCGACGAAGGCTTTGGCACCCTGGACGGCGACACCTTGGAGGTTGCGCTGACGGCGCTCGATACGCTGAACGCCAGCGGCAAGATGATCGGCATCATCAGCCATGTGGAGGCGCTCAAGGAGCGCATTCCGGCGCAGATCCGGGTGGAGAAGGGGGCGGGAATCGGATATTCGCGTTTAGAGCTGCAAGGCTGAAGCGCAGAACCCTTGCTATGCTTTTTACCTTAGGGCGCCATGGGGATGCGCCCTGCCCGGCCGCCCTGCAGCGGCCATATCGGCTACCATCCATGCCCTTGCTTGATAGGTACAAGCCATGATCCGGATCGCAGAACTCAAACTCCCCCTCTCGGCGGTGCCTTACCACCCCGACAACCACACCGAATACGCGCCCCAGGAGGCGCTCAGCCAGCTGGCAGCCCAGCGCCTGGGCCTGCAGCCCGCAGCCATTGCCCAGCTGCAGGTGCACAAGCGCAGCTTTGATGCCCGCAAGTCCGAGCTGCTGGCGGTCTACATCGTCGATGTGAGCCTGGCAGATCCCGCGCAGGAAGCGGCCTTGCTCGCGCACTTCGCGGCAGACTCGCATGTGAACCCGACGCCCGACATGTCCTGGCACCCCGTGGGCCAGGCGCCTGCCGATATGCAGGATCGCCCGGTGGTGGTGGGCTTTGGGCCCTGCGGCATTTTTGCGGCGCTGGTGCTGGCGCAGATGGGTTTCAAGCCCATCGTGCTGGAGCGCGGCAAGACGGTGCGCCAGCGCACCAAGGACACCTGGGGCCTGTGGCGCAAGCGCCGTTTGACGCCGGAATCGAATGTGCAGTTTGGCGAAGGCGGCGCCGGCACCTTCTCGGACGGCAAGCTCTACAGCCAGATCAAGGACCCGCGCCATCTGGGCCGCAAGGTGATGCAGGAGTTCGTTACCTACGGCGCGCCGCCGGAGATCCTGTTCACCGCCCACCCGCATATCGGCACCTTCAAGCTGGTCAAGGTGGTCGAGGGCATCCGCGAGGAGATCGTGCGCCTGGGCGGTGAGATCCGCTTTGAGCAAAAGGTCACTGATGTGCTGGTCGAAGGCGATGCGCGCCAGCTGGTCGGCCTGCAGGTGCTGGACCAGGTCAGTGGCGAGAGCTACACCCTGCCCACGCGCCACGCGGTGATGGCACTGGGCCACAGCTCGCGCGACACCTTTGCGATGTTCTACGAGCGCGGCGTGGCCATGGAGGCCAAGCCCTTCTCGGTGGGCTTTCGCATCGAGCACCCGCAAAGCGTCATCGACCGCGCCCGCTGGGGCAAGGATGCCGGCCACCCGCTCTTGGGCGCGGCCGACTACAAGCTGGTGCACCATGCCAAGAATGGCCGCGCCGTCTACAGCTTTTGCATGTGCCCGGGCGGCACCGTGGTGGCGGCCACCAGCGAGCCCGAGCGCGTGGTGACCAATGGCATGAGCCAGTACTCGCGCGCCGAGCGCAATGCCAATGCCGGCATGGTCTGCGCGATCAGCCCCGAAGACTACCCGCAAGACGCCGAGAGCTTTGCCTGGGCCTTTGGCGGCAAGACCTATGGCGTGGAGGCGCAGACGCCGGGTGCCTTCCATCCGCTGTCGGGTATCGTGCTTCAGCGCCAGCTGGAGTCCAAGGCCTACGTGCTGGGCGGCCAGAACTACAGCGCCCCCGGCCAGCTGGTGGGCGATTTTGTCGCCGGCACGCCGTCCACCGCCTTTGGCAACGTAGAGCCCTCGTACAAGCCCGGCATCACGCTGGGCGACCTGCACCAGGCCCTGCCGGCCTACGCGATCGAAGCCATGCGCGAGGCCCTGCCCGCCTTTGGCAAGAAGATCCGTGGCTATGACATGCGCGATGCGATCCTGACCGGCGTCGAGACCCGCACCTCGTCGCCCGTCAAAATCGGCCGGGGCGCTGATTTTCAGAGCGACAACACGCGCGGCCTGTACCCCGCCGGGGAAGGCGCCAGCTATGCGGGTGGCATTCTGTCGGCGGGGGTGGATGGCATCAAGGTCGGTGAGGCGGTGGCCTGCGCCATTTTGGGGCTGGCCGTGCCGTCGTCGGGCTCGCGCGGCTCGGGCGGCGCTTTGTAAGTCTCGCTGGCATGCCCTCTCGCCATGGCGCGTTGTGGCGCCAGATGGCGGGATGGGATGCTGCTGACACACGGGCCGAACCCAGCGCTCGGCCGGCAGTCAGGTGACCACTGAGCGCCAAAAATGGACCGCTCACCCGCTTAAAAAAGCCTTAAAAAACGGCCGCTTACACCTTTGAGGCCGAGGCACCACAGCCGCGACCCCAGCGCAGCCAGCCCATCCTAGAATTTTGGCTTGTTCTGATGCTGCTGAAGGTTGCCCATGTCCGGATCGATTCGCCACACCCTTCAACTGCGCCTGGGCGCGGCAGGTTTGAGCGCGGGATTGCTGTGCGCGCTGTCTGGCGCTGCCTGGGCGGCCAGCGTGGACGACCCGGATGGCAGCGACAGCGCGGTGCTGCCCGGCTGGAGCTTTGGCTATTCGCCCTATACCCACCACTACTCCAACGCCAAGAAGGAGCGCGATTTCGAGCCCGATGACGAGCGGCACAAATATGTGTGGCTGATCAATGCCGAGAAAAAGCTCGATGAGCACCAGCTGCTCGGCTTTGCCTATTTCAGCAATTCCTTTGGCCAGCCCAGCCAGTATGGCTACTACGGCTGGCAGTTCCAGCCGCTGTCGGGCACGCCGCAGCTGTTTGTCAAGCTGACCGGCGGCGTCATCCACGGCTACAAATACCCGTTTCACCGCAAGATCCCGCTCAACAACAAGAACGGCTGGGGCATCACCGCCATCCCAGCGGTGGGCTGGAACTACAACCAGCACTGGGGCGGTCAGCTCAATGTGCTGGGCAAATCGGCGCTGATGTTTCAGCTGAACTACACGATGCGCTGACTGGCGCAGTTGCCCAAGCCCCGAGCGGGACCCAGGCAGGTAAGGGGATAGAGGGGTCAGGAGACCAACAAGGGCCAGCCATGCGGCCCCAGCGCTTTAGCGGCGTTCCCAATGCCCGCCACGGGCTTGCCAGCCATGTGGACTGCGCACCCATTCACGGGGCACCCAGCGGTCTCCACGGTGGGGAGGCGATGCCCAATGGCCCTGGCGCCATACATAGCGGCCACCGTACCAATCCCAAAAGCCGCCAATCCAGATCTGGGTCGCGACCGGCGCCACCGCAACCGGGGCGGGCTCATAACGCAGGGGAGGCGGCGCTTCGCTGGACACGACCACGGCCCCGCTATTGCCATAGGCATAGGGCTCGGCTGGCGCGACAACGCAGCCGGTTACCAAGGTGGCGACCGCCAGGGCGCCGGCACACAAAGCGGCCGAACGCCAAGAAGGAGTATGCGACATGGTGTATCTCCAGTCATTGCAAGAACTCCATTGAAGGCGCGCCAGCTTAACGCCCGGTGAGCGGCGCGTAAATCGCCGGTAAAAGCCGGGGCGCCCTGGCAACACCGCGCCGATCCGCTTTCCCGGCGCCCACAAAAAAGCACTGCCGAGGCAGTGCTTTTTGAGAGGCGGCCAACCGGGGCTTATTGCACCTGGTTGTTTTGCAGTGCAGCCACGCGCTCTTCGATCGGCGGGTGCGAGCTGAACAGCTTGCCCAGGCCACCGGTGATGCCCATGGCCTGCATGCTTTGCGGCAGGGTGCCGGGGTGCATGCCACCGAGGCGGTGCAAGGCATTGATCATCGGCTGCTTGCGGCCCATCAGGCGCGCGGCACCGGCATCGGCGCGGAACTCGCGCTGGCGCGAGAACCAGGCCACGATGATGGCGGCCAGGAAGCCAAAGACGATATCGAGCACGATGGTGGTGATCATGTAGCCAATGCCGGGGCCCGAGTTCTGCTCGTCATTGCGGCGCAGGAAGGAATCCACCGCATAGCCGATAACGCGCGAGAGAAAGACCACAAAGGTGTTCATCACGCCCTGGATCAGCGCCATCGTGACCATGTCGCCATTGGCCACGTGGGCCACCTCGTGGCCGATGACGGCCTCGACCTCTTCGCGGGTCATGCCTTGCAGCAGCCCGGTCGAGACGGCCACCAGGGCCGAGTTCTTGAAGGCGCCCGTCGCAAACGCGTTGGCCTCGCCCTCATAGATACCGACCTCGGGCATCTGGATGCCAGCCTGGTCGGAGAAGCGACGCACGGTCTCGACAATCCAGGCCTCGTCAGCGCTTTGGGGCTGGTTGATGATCTTGACGCCCATGCTCATCTTGGCGATGGGCTTGCTCATCAGCAAGGAGATGATGGCGCCGCCAAAACCCATGATGAAGGCAAAGCCGAGCAAAGCCCCGAGGTTCAGGCCATTGGCAGTCAGGTAGCGGTTGACACCGAGCAGGCTGGCAACAATGCCCAGCACCACAACCACGGCGATGTTGGTCGCCAGAAAAAGGAACATTCGTTTCATGGGGTCGATTCTCCAAGGAGGGGAACACAGTGCTCGATAGCTGGGGGCAATGTCTTGCGAATTCAAGACCTTACCTCCACTTTATGGCGACGGCGGGTGCTTATGATATTTGTGGCCGTCGGGCCGAGCGAAATACGTCTGGGTCATCGTAGAAGGAAACATGCTGGTTTTCCTGGCACCATCCCGGAACGCCCAGCACCGGCAAGGGCGTAAAGGGCTTACCCGCCAGGTGCGCAGCGTCCAGAGAATCGGCGATGACCGCGTCGATATTGTCCACCATCGGCAAGCGCTGCGGCGGGCAAAAAACATGCGCGGTGATTGGTTTTCTGGGGGCCATGAGCTTTTCCAGCAGCGCATGGCCGATGACGATGAGCTGTGCCTGCTGCCACAGCGGCCGCAGCTCGACAAAGAGCCGCTGCCATTGGCGCTGCTGCAGCGCCTGCCACAGCGCATCGGGCGCCAGCAGCACGGCGCCGTTTTCGTCGAACAGGGTCAGCGCATCGCGCAAAGGGCCCCGGCTGGCACCGACGCCGCCCGCTTGCACAATGGCCTGGGCCTGCAAGGCATTGAGCCGCGCCTTGCTGCGCGCAAAGCGCTGCCAGACCAGGCCATTGAGCCCGTCGTGCATATGTTCACGGGTGGGCACGCAGCCGCTGCGGGCGATAAAGCTTTCATAGGCCTCGCCCGCAGGCAGCGCCGACTGCGGCACAAAGCGCCGGCCGCAATCGCCCAGGCGGTTGAGCAGATCGGGCATGGCCAGGCCCTGAGCATCCAGCGCGCGGATCTGCAGGCCCAGCGCCCGGTAGGGCTGCAGCCAGGGCGCCTGCCAGTCCAGCGACGACCAGCCGGGCGCGGGCCGGTCGGGTGCAGTGGCCTCGCGCTTATCCACGCATCAAATGATCAAAACGCTCAGTCGGCCAGCTTCCAGGGCAGCGCTTCGCCCGAGCGCAGCGGCTTCAAGTCCGCCTGGCCAAAGGGGTAGGACTCGGGCGGGGTCCAGGATTCGCGCAGCAAGGTGATGCGGTCGGTATTGCGCGGCAGGCCGTAGAAGTCCGCACCGTGCAGGCTGGCAAAGCCCTCCAGCTTGTCGAGCGCGCCCGCCTTGTCAAAGGCCTCGGCATACATCTCGATGGCAGCATGGGCGCTGTAGCAGCCGGCACAGCCGGTGGCGTGTTCCTTCAGCTGGGCGGCATGCGGGGCGCTGTCGGTGCCCAGGAAGAACTTGGGGTTGCCGCTGGTGGCGGCCTGCACCAGCGCCAGGCGGTGCTCCTCGCGCTTGAGCACGGGCAGGCAGTAGTAGTGCGGGCGAATGCCACCGGTAAAGATCGCGTTGCGGTTGAACAGCAGATGCTGGGGCGTGATCGTGGCGCCAACAAAGCGGTCAGTCTCGGTCACGTACTGGGCCGCTTCGCGCGTGGTGATGTGCTCGAACACGATTTTCAGCTCGGGGAAATCGCGGCGCAGCGGCACCATGTGCTGGTCGATAAAGGCCGCTTCCCGGTCAAACAGGTCGACCTCGCTGCCGGTCACCTCACCGTGCACCAAGAGCAGCATGCCTTCGCGCTGCATCGCCTCCAGGGTCGGGTAGATCTTGCGGATATCGGTCACGCCATGGTCGCTGTTGGTGGTGGCACCCGCGGGATAGAGCTTGCAGGCCACGACACCGGCTGCCTTGGCGCGCACGATCTCCTCGGGAGCGAGCTTGTCCGTCAGGTACAGGGTCATCAGCGGCTCGAACTGCAGGCCCTGCGGAATGGCCCCCACAATGCGCGCCTTGTAGGCCAGCGCCAGCTCAGCGGTCGTGACCGGGGGCTTGAGGTTGGGCATGACGATGGCACGGGCAAATTGCCGCGCGGCATGGGCCACCGTGGTGGCCAGGGCGGCGTCATCGCGCAGATGGATGTGCCAATCGTCGGGTCGGATGATGCTGATGGAGGAGGGTGCGGTGCTCATCCCGCCATTGTCGCACCGGTCATGCGGGCGTCATCACAGTCCCCGAGCATTGGACAAAAGTAACTCAATGTTAAGGGTAGGTGCCCATAGAGTACACAGTCTCTATGCGTATCATAGGTGACTGTAGGATTTCTTAATCAAGGACTGTGCAACATGTGGCTAAACCATATTTTTCGCGGCGCTGTGCTGCTGTGCCTTGCCAGCAGCAGCCTGGCTCAGACCCCTTTGCCCGACAGCTGGGACAAGATCCGGGAGTCGCAGCGCATCACCGTGGGCTACCGCCCCGACGGCCTGCCTTTTGCCTACGAGATGGGAGAGACCAAGAAACCGGTCGGCTACGCCATCGACATCTGCCAGGCGCTGATCGCCAAGCTGCAGCAGAGCATGGGCCTGGCCAAGCTCGATATCCAGTACCGCGCCATCAACGGCCAGACGCGCTTTACCGATCTGGCCAGCGGTGCCATCGATGTCGATTGCAGCAACACCACCAACACCAAGGACCGGCGCGAGAGCAAGCATGTGTCCTTCAGCCTGCCCTACTACATCGCTGGCGTGCGCATGCTGGTCAAGTCCGACAGCGGCATCAACGATGTCGATGACCTCTCGGGCAAGCGCGTGATCACCACCAAGGGCACCACCTCGCTGCAGGTGCTCGAGCGCCGCGTGGCCGTCAACGGCCTCAAGATCCAGCACAGCGAGTGCCTCACCCATGACGCCTGCTTCAAGGCCGTGCAAGCGGGCACGGCCGATGCCTGGCTGATGGACGATATTCTGCTCGCTGCCCACCGCGCGCAGTCGGACAAGCCCGAGCAGGTCAAGCTGATCGGCAAGCTGATGTCGATCGAGCCGCTGTCGCTGATGATGCGCGACACCGATGTGCGCATGAAGAAGGTGTTCGATGCCGAGATGCGCGTGCTGTCGCAGAACTTCGAGATCACGCGCCTGTACAAGAAGTGGTTCGAGTCGCCGCTGCCGGGCAAGAGCTTTGCACTGAATGTGCCGATGTCCTACCTGCTCACCGACATGCTGCGCTTCCCCAGCGACAAGTTCGACAACTGATGCTTCCGGGGCCGCATTCTGCGGCCCTAGCCTCCTGACACCGCGCTAACCCACAGCGCGCGTCGTCCAGCCCCAGGGCATCCGCCTGTCCATGGCGGACAAGCCCCCTCCCCTATCCAACCATCCACCCATAAAAAATGGCCGCATCAGCGGCCATGGTCGTGTGCGAGCTGCGCTGCAATCAGTGCTGCAGGATCTTGCCCAGGAAGTCCTTGGTACGGGGCTGGCGCGCATCGGGGTTGCCGAAGAAGTCTTCCTTGGAGCAGTCCTCCAGGATCTTTCCGCCCACGTCCATGAAGATCACGCGGCTGGCAACCTTCTTGGCAAAGCCCATTTCGTGCGTCACGCACATCATGGTCATGCCTTCGTGGGCCAGGCCGATCATCACGTCCAGCACTTCGCCAACCATTTCAGGGTCCAGCGCCGAGGTGGGTTCGTCAAACAGCATCACCGAAGGGTCCATCGACAGCGCACGGGCGATGGCCACGCGCTGCTGCTGGCCGCCCGAGAGCTGGCCTGGGAACTTGTCCTTGTGCGCCATCAGGCCCACGCGGTCGAGCATCTTCAGGCCACGGGCCTTGGCGTCGTCTGCGCTGCGGCCCAGCACCTTGATCTGGGCGATGGTCAGGTTCTCGGTCACCGACAGGTGGGGGAACAGCTCGAAATGCTGGAACACCATGCCCACGGTGCTGCGCAGCTTGGGCAGGTCGGTCTTGGGATCGTGGATGGCCGTGCCATTGACCCAGATCTCGCCCTTCTGGATGGGTTCGAGCGCATTGATTGTCTTGATCAAGGTCGACTTGCCCGAGCCCGAAGGACCACAGACAACCACCACCTCACCCTTGGAGATGCTGGTGGAGCAGTCGTTGAGCACCTGGAAGCTGCCATACCACTTGGAGACATTCTTCATTTCAATCATTTGGATATCCTTTGTATTGCCGCATCAGCGAATGATGGCGATCTTCTTGTGCAAACGCTTGACGAACCACGACAGCGTAAAGCAGATGATGAAGTACAGCACAGCTGCGGCCAGATAGGCCTCGACCGGACGGCCGAAATTCTTGCCTGCCACCTCAAAGCCCTTGAGCATGTCGTAGGCGCCGATGGCATAAACCAGCGACGTATCCTGGAACAAGATGATGGTCTGCGTCAGCAGAACCGGCAGCATGTTGCGGAAAGCCTGGGGCAGCACCACCAGACGCATGTTCTGGCCATAGGTCATGCCCACGGCCTGTCCGGCATACACCTGGCCACGCGGAATGGACTGGATACCGGCGCGCATGATCTCGGAGAAGTACGCGGCCTCGAACGCCACGAAGGTGATGACCGCTGACATCTCCGCCCCGATGGGCTTGCCGATCAGCAAAGGCACCAGCAGGAAGAACCACAGAATCACCATCACCAGCGGCACCGAACGCATGCCGTTGACATAGATGGTGGCCGGCACCACCAGGATCTTCTTGCCCGACAGGCGCATCAGCGCCAGCAAGGTGCCAAAGAAGATACCACCCAGGGTTGCGACGATGGTCAGCATCACGCTGAACACCAGACCCTTGATGATGAAGTTCTGGATCAGGTCCCAGTTGTAGAACGAAAAATCAAGATTCAAATTCATCTCAGTGACCTCCGGAGCCGCCAGCGGCGATAAAGCCCGGGATGCGGCTCTTCTTTTCAATGAAGGCCATGATGCGGTTGATCACGAATGCCGAGATCATGTACAGCGCGGTCACCGCCAGGTAGACCTCGATGCCGCGAGAGGTTTCCTCTTGCGCCTGCATCGCGAACAAGGTCAGCTCGGCCACCGACACGGCAAACGCCACGGACGAGTTCTTGAAGATGTTCATCGACTCGCTGGTCAGCGGCGGAATGATGATGCGGTAGGCCATGGGCAGCAGCACATAGCGGTAGTACTGGAAGGTCGTGAAACCCAGCGCCATACCTGCATAACGCTGGCCACGGGGCAGCGCCAAGATACCGGCACGCAGCTGCTCGGCAATACGCGCCGAAGTGAAAAAGCCCAGCGCCAGCACCACCAGCAAGAACCCAGGCACTTGCTTGAGTGCGGGGAAGATGGCGGGCACGACGTGGTACCACAGGAAAATTTGCACCAGCAGCGGGATGTTGCGGAACAGCTCGACCCAGGCATTGCCCAGGCGCACCGTCCAGGGCCGGTCAGGCAGGGTACGCAGGGTACCGATGATGGAGCCGACGACCAGGGCGATCACCAGCGCACACAGGGAAACGGAGATAGTCCATCCCCACGCAGACAACAACCAGTCCAGATACGTGACATCGCCGTTTTTACCGAAACAGCCCTGCACGACCTGGCGCTCAATCGTGTCTTCACAAAATACTTGCCAATCCCAATTCATAGGACTACCTCTTTTTTTGTCTTTGTAGCAATGTTTGGTGCCTGGCCGCAACTGACAGAAACCAGTACCAACAAAAACGCCCCCCCAAACCGCAGGCTGGAAGGGCGGTACCTAAATGGTGTGCTTACTTGACTTCGTAGGCTTCCATCGGCTTGTCGTTGGGGTTCGCCCAAGCATCCTTGGTTGCAGCCGACAGAGGCAGACCCACCTTCACGTTGTTAGGAGGGATAGGTTGCATGAACCACTTGTCGTACAGCTTCTCGAGCGAGCCATCCTTGATCTGGCGCACGATGGAGTCGTCCACAGCCTTCTTGAAGGCGGTGTCGTCCTTGCGCAGCATGCAGGCAATCGGCTCGACCGACAGCACTTCGCCGACGACCTTGTAGTCAGCAGGGTTCTTGGACTTGGAGATATTGGCGGCCAGGATGGAGCCGTCCATGACGAAGGCGTCGGCGCGGCCGGACTCCAGCATCAGGAAGCTGTCAGCGTGGTCCTTGCCCATGACTTCCTTGAAGGTCAGGCCGTCAGCGCGCTTGTTCTTGCGCAGGGTCTGCACCGACGTGGTACCGGTCGTGGTCACCAGGGTCTTGCCGTTGAGGTCCTTGATGCCGGTGATGCCGGAGTTGGCCTTCACAGCAATGCGCACTTCTTCCACGTAGGTGGTGAAGGCGAAAGCAGCATCCTTTTGGCGCGCCTGGTTGTTGGTGGTGGAGCCGCATTCCAGATCCACGGTACCGTTTTGCACCAGAGGCACGCGGTTTTGCGAGGTCACGGGCTGGTACTTGATCTCCAGCTTGGCCAGGCCCAGCTGCTTTTGCAGATCGCTCACCACGTTCTCAGCCATTTCGGTGTGGAAGCCAACATACTTGCCGTTACCCAGCGTGTAGCCCAGGCCCGAAGACTCGCGCACACCCAAGGTGATGCTGCCAGACGACTTGATCTTGGCCAGCGTATCGCCCGCTTGCGCAAACGCGCTACCTGCAGCAACCGCTGCGACCGCAAAAGCCAGCAAATGTTTCTTCATCATCAGACCTCCAGATAAATCAATTAAGTGGTCGACTATGGGCCTCAACAGACGCCAAAGCGACAACTGACACGCTACGTATTGTGCAGTCCGTCCAGATAATGCCAGCAGACTGAGCAATGCAATTATCCGGAAAATTACCAATGAATTTCTAACAATTCATAGCCTTTTTCGAACAAATCGCGTACATCTAACCAACTGCAACACGAGCAATCCGCAAGCATTGCACAGAAAATTTAAGCCGCATATTAGAAATTACCCTGCAAATCCAACACATCTATATTCTTATAGATGTCATGAATTATGTGCAGTGTTGCGCGAGACAAGGTAGTCCCACAGCGCCTGGGCGCCGGTCTTGACGGCATCGCTGGACTGGGGCTTTTCGCGGTAGGCGCGCACATCCATTGCCACTTCCCACTGGGCCGAGCTCGGGTAGTCGGCACGCACCAGCTTCTTGGCCTTGAGCTCCTTTTTGGCAGCGCTTTGCGGCAAAAAGGCCAGGCCATGTCCTTCCATCGCCATGGCCTTGAGCCCTTCGGCCATGTCGGTCTCGTAGACGCGGTCCAGATACGCGGGCTCGGGCGCCTGCTTGAGGGCCAGGTCCGTGACGCGGCTGAGGTAGGCCCCGGGCGCATAGCCCAGGAATGGCAGCGGCACGTCCGCCGCGCCGGGCAGCAGGAACAGCGGCAGGCCATCGAGCCCGGGCTTGCAATAGGGCGCCATCACCTCGCGGCCCAGGCTCACCATTTCATAGCGCTGCGGGTCCAGCTGGATGGGCTGGGACTCATGGTGGTAGGCAATCAGCAGGTCGCAGCCGCCTTCGACCAAGCGCATCACCGCGTCGTGCACATTGAGCGCGATCAAGCGGCTCTTGAACAGGCCAAAGTCATTGCGCAGGCCCGACACCCAGGTGGGGAAGAAGGTAAACGCCAGCGTATGGGGAACGGCAAAATCAATGATGTCCTTGCCCGAGGACGAGTGCACCCGCAGCATCGCGCGCGTGCTCTGCACCGCCTGCAGGATCTCGATGGCCTGGTTGTACAGCGTCTTGCCCGCAGGTGTGAGCCGCGTCGGGTAGGAGCTGCGGTCCACCAGATCGGCCCCCGCCCAGGACTCCAGCGCCTGAATCCGCCGAGAGAATGCCGGCTGGGTGACATGGCGCAACTGCGCCGACCGGCTGAAACTACGCGTCTCCGCCAGACTCACAAAATCTTCAAGCCACTTGGTTTCCATCCGCGCATTATCCACACGCCAATGGCAATCCGCTGCAAGTGGGCAGGCCCGATGCCGAGCCGGCGCCCGCAACGCAGGCGACTGCAGCGCTCCATCCCCGGGAAATGGATGGCTTGCAAGCCCTCCGATCAAGGCCATAATCGGGCCCCACTGGCCTACCCGCCAGGCGCGGCGCTGCCGCAGATACCAATCTATCCGATACCGATGGTCCGCCCACAAGGCGGTTTGTGTTTTCCGCATTCACCCTTGGCTCTGCCGAGCCCTCTCGCGACCGGTTGTTATGGCATCACCCTCCCCTCATTCCTCGGGCGGCAGCAGCGCTGACGCCTCCACCACGCTCCCCAGCGAGCCCGCCCCAGCCAAAGGGCTGTGGCTGGAAGACTGGCTCACGGTCCTCATCATGGCGCTGCTGGCGCTCATCACCTTTGGCAACGTCATCGTGCGCTATTTCACCGATGGCTCCTTTGCCTGGACCGAGGAGATCTCGGTGTTCCTGATGATCTTGCTGGCCATGGTGGCCGGGTCGGCCGCAGTGGCGCGCAACCTGCATATCCGCATCGAGTACTTTGCCGAGCGCGGCGACGCGCGCCGGCGCAAGGCCTTTGCCCGTTTTGGCGCCTTGACGGTGGCGCTGCTGTTTGCGCTGATCTGCGTGCTCAGCATCCGCGTGGTGGTTGACGACTACCGCTATGAGGAGACCTCGCCCGGCATTGGCGTGCCCCAGTGGTGGTACTCCATCTGGCTGCCGGTGTTCTCGGCGTTGATCACCTTGCGCGCGCTGGGCCTGTTCCTGCGCCAGGGCCGGGCCAGCTTTGCCCATGTCTACTCCGAAGGCAGCGATGCCGCCGCCAAGGAGCGCGCATGATTGCCACCCTGCTCTTTATCGGCTTTATCGCGCTGATGCTGCTGGGCGTGCCCATTGGCGCCGCGCTGGGCCTGGCCGGCGCCGTGGCCATTGCGCTGGCCAATGCCGATGCGCAGTGGTTTGGCCTGCTGGCCATTCCGCAGAACTTCTATGCCGGCCTGGGCAAGTACCCGCTGCTGGCCATTCCGATGTTCGTGCTGGTGGGCTCGATCTTCGACCGCTCCGGCGTGGCGCTGCGGCTGGTCAACTTTGCCATTGCCATCGTCGGGCGCGGCCCGGGCATGCTGCCGCTGGTGGCCATTGCCGTGGCCATGTTCCTGGGCGGCATCTCGGGCTCGGGCCCCGCCAATGCGGCAGCCGTGGGCGGCGTGATGATTGCCGCGATGAGCCGTGCCGGCTACCCCAGCAGCTTCTCGGCCAGCGTGGTCGGGGCCGCTGCTGCCACCGATATCCTGATCCCGCCGTCGGTGGCCTTCATCATCTACTCGGTGCTGGTGCCCGGTGCCTCGGTGCCTGCGCTGTTTGCCGCGGGCATGATCCCGGGCATTCTGGCGGGCCTGGCGCTGATCGTGCCGGCGGTCTGGATGTCGCGCAAGCACAAGATGGGCGCGCTGGAAGCGAGCCTGCCCCGCCCCGAATTCTGGAAGAGCCTGCGCGAAGCGGCCTGGGGCCTGGCCGCGCCGGTGCTGATCCTGGGCGGCATGCGCATGGGCTGGTTCACGCCGACCGAAGCGGCCGTGGTCGCCGTGTTCTACGGCCTCTTCGTCGGCATGGTCGTGCACCGCACCATCGGTGTGCGCGATCTGTTCCCCATCCTGCGCGAGGCCGGTGAGCTGTCGGCCGTGATCCTGATCGTCGTCTCGCTGGCCGGCATCTTCGCGTTCTCGCTGTCGACCCTGGGCGTGATCGACCCGATCACCACGGCCATCGTCAACTCGGGCCTGGGCGAATGGGGCGTGATGGCCCTGCTGATCCTGATGCTGATCACCGTGGGCATGTTCCTCGACGGCATCTCCATCTTCCTGATCTTTGTGCCGCTGTTGATGCCCATCATGCAGCACTACCACTGGGACCCCGTCTGGTTTGGCGTGATCCTGACCCTGAAGGTGGCGCTGGGCCAGTTCACCCCGCCGCTGGCGGTGAACCTGATGGTCAGCTGCCGCATTGCCGGCGTGCGCATGGAATCGACCGTGCGCTGGGTCGGCTGGATGCTGTTTGCGATGTTCTGCGTGATGGTGCTGGTCATTGCCTTCCCGCAACTCGCACTGTGGCTGCCCGCCAAGCTCGGCTACTGATTGGAGCCCGGGCCGGGTACAGGCGCACAGCCCTGCATCCGGCATCCTGGATTTGCAAAGATTTCCCCTTGAACCACCCGGAGACAACACCATGAAAACCCGTCAATTCCTTGCCACTGCCTTGGCTGCTGCTGCGGCGCTGAGCTTTGCCGCACCCGCCGTGCAGGCCCAGAGCAACTACAAAAGCGAGTACCGCATGTCGCTGGTGCTGGGCACGGCCTTCCCCTGGGGCAAGGGCGGCGAAATCTGGGCCAACAAGGTGCGCGAGCGCACGCAGGGCCGCATCAACATCAAGCTCTACCCAGGGGTGTCGCTGGTGCAGGGCGACCAGACGCGCGAGTTCTCGGCGCTGCGCCAGGGCGTGATCGACATGGCCGTTGGCTCCACCTTGAACTGGTCGCCCCAAATCAAGGAGCTGAACCTGTTTGCGCTGCCGTTTCTGATGCCCGACTATGCTGCAGCCGATGCGCTGACCCAGGGCGAGCCGGGCAAGCGCCTGTTTGCCCGTCTGGAAAAGGCTGGCGTCGTGCCGCTGGCCTGGGGGGAGAACGGCTACCGCGAAATCTCCAACTCCAAACACGCGATCAAGACCCCTGCCGACATGAAGGGCCTCAAGATCCGCGTGGTCGGCTCGCCGCTGTTTGTCGACACCTTCAGCGCACTGGGCGCCAACCCCACGCAGATGAGCTGGGCCGATGCCCAGCCGGCGATGGCCAGCGGCGCGGTCGACGGCCAGGAGAACCCGGTGGCCGTCTACCAGGCGGCCAAGCTCAACACCGTGGGCCAGAAGTACCTGACCCTCTGGGGCTACATCAATGACC
The DNA here is from genome assembly GCF_037479315.1 of Comamonas sp. MYb69. Classification (NCBI taxonomy): domain Bacteria; kingdom Pseudomonadati; phylum Pseudomonadota; class Betaproteobacteria; order Burkholderiales; family Comamonadaceae; genus Comamonas; species Comamonas sp. MYb69. The sequence continues at coordinate 436,040 of NZ_JBBGZG010000001.1, read as the reverse complement.
CGCTGATCTTTGTCGTGAACAAAGACATCTGGGCGAGCTGGAGCAAGGCCGACCAGGACATCGTGCGCCAGGCCGCCATCGAAGCCGGCCAGGAAGAGATCGCCATCGCCCGCAAAGGCATGATCGAGGCGGACAAGCCCCTGGTCAAAGAGCTGAGCGCCAATGGCGTTACCGTCACTGAGCTCAGCGCTGCCGAGCGCGAGGCTTTTGTGAAGGCCACCCGCCCGGTCTATGACAAGTGGAAGCAGCAAGTGGGCGCCGACCTGGTGACTGCTGCCGAGAAGGCGATTGCTGCCCGCAAGCAGTAAGAACTGCCCCCTCCAAACGCAAAACCACCGGCGTTGCGCCGGTGGTTTTTTTGTGGGCGCTGCGACAGAGCACCCCTGCGCACTGGCGCTAACGCCGCTGTGTTTATTCGATCTTGAAGCCCGTCGTCTTGACCACCTGCTTCCAGCGGTCGGTCTCGGCCTGGATCTCCTGCGCAAAGCTCTCGGGGCTGGTCTTTACCGGGATGTAGTCGTACTGCTTGAGCTTGGCCAGCACATCGGGCATCTGCATGACCTTGTCGATGTTCTGCGACAGGGCGGCGACGATCTCCTTGGGCGTGCCCTTGGGCGCGAGCAGACCGGCCCAGGAGCTGAACTCCATGTCCTTGACACCCAGCTCGACCAAGGTCGGCACATCGGGGAAGGACGCGGCGCGCTGGGGCAGCACGACGGCCAGCGCCTTGACCTTGCCGGCCTTGATCATCTCGACGGCGGCAAAGGAGTCAAACGAGAAATCCACCTCGCCGGACACGACGGCCTGCATCTGCGGGCTGGTGCCCTTGTACTGCGCATTGATGATCTGCGGCGCCTTGATCACCTGCTTGAACTGCTCGGTGATCAGGTTGATGATGGCGCTGCCCGACGAGGCCGTCAGCGGCTTGTCCTTGTTTTGCGCCAGCGCAATCAGCTCTTGCAGCGTGTTGGCGGGCAAATCCTTGCGGGCAATGATGATGAAGCCCACCGAGCAGACCTTGGCCACCGGCGCAAAGCTGGCGGCCGCCTCATAGGGCGCCTTGTAGATCACCGGGCTCAGCGTCTGGGCGCCGGCGGTATTGAACAGCAAGGTGTAGCCATCGGCCTGGGCACGGGCCACTTCACCTGTGCCGATCATGCCATTGGCGCCGCCCCGGTTGTCGATGACAAAGGAGGCCTTCATCAGCTCGCCCATCTTTTGCATCACCAGCCGGGCCACCACATCGGTGGTACCGCCTGCGGCAAACGGCACGATCACGCGCACGGGTTTGTGGGGGTAGGCCGCTTGCGCCTGGGCCCACTGGGGCACGCTGGCGGCGCCCGCAGCGGCGGCAAGGGTGGTGAGGAAATGGCGGCGCGCAATCGTGTCCATGCAATGTCTCCTGTGTCTGTCCCATTGTTGTCGGCCCATTGTGGGCAGCACGGCGCGGGCTGTCTAATACTTGCCAGCAATGCCACCATTCGCAGGCGCTATCGCGGCATGGTTGCACAGCGTGGGCGGGCTGCCGCCCGGCAGGGGCTGCCGTCTGTCTCCCAGGCGTCTTGGCCAGGGCCTGCGCGGGCCTTGCCACGGCGCCAGCAACTGGCGGCCTGACGGGCGGGCGATCGGTGCCGATATCAGCACTGCAACGGAGCTAACGCATAAGCACAGCAGGGCATCACCGCCCCCTGGGTGGCGCCCACCTGGCCGCTCATGCCCAAGGCGCTCTTGGTAGATTCTTGCAATAGTTTTTTTCTACTTTATCTCAAACAAACATAGCCAATTTATACCACCGGTAAATACCCTAATCTAGGGTTAACACCAGGGTTAGCTGTCACATATTTGTAAAAGTTCCAAGCTAATTCACATTGATTTCGGAACAATCAGTTTGATTTTTAGCTATTTATCGAAGATAGGTACCAATATAAACTTCATTCCATCGTTAAACAAAAGCGGTATCGCCAGCAAGTCAGCTGGCAGACACCGCAAAAAACGACGCGAGTCGACCACCAGGCCGAACGCAATTCCAAAGGAAAGAAAAATGAACGCACGTATTTTCGCTATCGCCGCAACCCTGGCCCTGGGTGCTTCCGTTGCCCAAGCCAATCCTTTTGAAGGCGACCAGGCCATCACCCCCCAAGCGGCTGCCACCAGCGCCGTGAGCCGCGCCGATGTGCAAGCCCAGCTGGCTGAAGCCCGCAAGACCAACACGATGATTGCCCAAGGCAACCAGTCGACCCTGAACGCCTACGAACTGGGCAAGGGCCAACTGAGCCGCGCCGAAGTGACCCAGGCTGCCCACCAAGCGCTGGCCAACGGCTCGATCCTGGAAGGCGAATAAGCTTTCCCCCCCTGCCGGCAACCACGAAGCCGGCATGGCATCCACGGGACGGCGCACACACTCCCCGCCCCTTGGGAACAGGCCACTGCGATGCAGTGGCCTTTTTTGCATCTGTGCGCAGATCGCTTTCCTCTGCGGAGTGGCTGGCCACCGCCAGCAGGGATGCGGCGCAGGTTCTATGATGCGGGAACCTCTCCACGTATCTGTCCTCTCACCGCCAGACATACAGGTACCACGCGATATGCCCCATGCTTTCCTGCGCCGCTCGATAGGAGCGCTTTTTTTTACTCTGCTGGCCCTGGTGCTGAGCGGCACTGCGCTGCATGCCCAGGCCCAGATCAAGCTCCAGATCGGCAGCGGCGCCAGCGCCCCTGTGATGGACACGGCCTCCAGCGCCTCCTCCAGTCCCGCCTCCAGCAATGTGGTGACCACGCCGCGTGTGCGCGCCGAGCTGGTGGCACTGGCGCCGCAGGGCATCGAGCCGGGCAAAAGCATTGAACTGGGCCTGCTGCTGGACCACCAGCCCGACTGGCATACCTACTGGACCAACCCCGGCGACTCGGGCCTGCCCACCCAGCTGCAGTGGCAGTTGCCACCCGGCTGGGATGCCGGCGAGATCGCCTGGCCCACGCCCCACCCGATTCGGGTCGGCACCCTCGTCAACTACGGCTATGAAGGCCAGGTGCTGCTGCCCGTCACCGTGCAGATCCCCAGTCATTTCTCGGCCGATGCGCGCGATGTGACCGTGCGCCTGCACGCCAACTGGCTGATCTGCCGCGTCGAGTGCATTCCCGAAGAAGGCCAGTTCAGCCTGACCATCCCGACCAAGAGCAGCACCGCGCTGCTGGCGGACAGCTTTGCCAAAGCCCATGCCCAGGCGCCAGTCGCACTGCAAGGCAGCAGCCAGGCAACGGTCGATGGCGAGACGCTGCAGCTGCGCGTCTCCGGCCTGCCCGCTGCACTGCAGGGCCAGAGCCTGCAGGTACTCAGCGAGAGCCCCGACACCTTGCACCATGCGATGCAGGACGGCCAGGACTTCCACCAGCAATGGCAGGGCGCGGACTGGACGGCCGTGGTGCCGCTGTCGGCCAACCGGGGCCAGACACCGCAAGACATTCCGCTGGTGCTGACCACCGACCAGCACCGCGCCGTCGATGGCGCCATCGGCTGGCGCACCGTGGCGCCCCTCAGTGGCCAATGGCAGGCCGCTGCCGTGGCCCAGGTCTCACCCGAGCTGGCCGCTGCGCTGGCCAAAAATGCCCAGGCGGCCGCCCCCGCCGCGCCAGCCTCTTCGGGCAGCCTGTGGCTGGCCGTGCTCGGCGCGCTGGTCGGTGGCCTGATCCTGAACCTGATGCCCTGCGTGTTCCCGATCCTCGCGCTCAAGGTGCTGGGCTTTACCGCGCACGGCAGCCAGCTGCGCGAGCAGCGCCATGCCGGCCTGGCCTATACGGCCGGCGTGGTGCTGTCCTTTCTGGCGCTGGGCGCGCTGCTGCTGACGCTGCGCTCGGCCGGCCAGCAGCTGGGCTGGGGCTTTCAGCTGCAGTCGCCGCTGGTCATTGCCGCACTGGCAGCGCTCTTTACCGTCATTGGCCTCAACCTGGCGGGCATGTTCGAATTTGGCAGCTTTGTACCCAGCAGCCTGGCGGGCAAGCAGGCCAAGAGCCCGATCACCAATGCCTTCCTGAGCGGTGTGCTGGCCGTGGCCATTGCCTCGCCCTGCACGGCCCCGTTCATGGGCGCATCGATGGGCCTGGCCGTCAGCCTGCCCGCTGCCGAGGCCTTGCTGGTGTTTGCCGCACTGGGCCTGGGCATGGCCGCACCCTATCTGCTGGCCAGCGGGATCCCTGCCGTGGTGCGCTGGCTGCCGCGCCCGGGCGCCTGGATGGACACCTTCCGCCGCGCGATGGCCTTTCCGATGTTTGCCACCGTGGTCTGGCTGGTCTGGGTGCTGGGCCAGCAAAGCGGCATCGATGGCGCGGCTACGCTGCTGGCCTTGCTGGTGCTGCTGGCCGCGCTCGTCTGGGCGCTGGGCCTGCAAGGCCGCGCACGCTGGGGCTTTGCGGTGCTGTCACTGGCCGGTGGCCTCTACCTGGCCACCGCCATGGGCCACAACCTGACCACGCCCGCCCCCGCACCCGGCCAGCAGGCCAGCGGCGCGCTGTGGCAGCCCTGGTCGGCGCAAAAGGTCGGCGAGCTCAATGCAAATGGCAAGCCGGTGTTTGTCGATTTCACCGCCGCCTGGTGCGTCACCTGCCAGTACAACAAGCGCACCACCCTGAGCGACAGCCAGGTGCTCGCCGCCTTCGAAGGCAAACAGGTGAACCTGCTGCGCGCCGACTGGACGCGCCAGGACCCTGCGATCACCCAGGCACTGAACCAACTGGGCCGCAGCGGCGTGCCGGTCTATGTGCTGTATGCACCGGGCAAGGCGCCACAGATCCTGTCCGAAGTGCTGAGCGTCAAGGAAGTGGTGGACGCGGTGACACAGCTCTAAGCAGCTGCTCAAGGCTTACTCCCCATGAGAAAAGCGCCGGTTGTGCCCGGCGCTTTTCGTTTCTGCAACGCTGAAAAACCCGCCGCTCAGCGCCGCTGCGCCGCCAGCTTGCGCACCTCGCGCACCAGCTGGTCCACCTCGTCAAAGGTGTTGTAGAAGGCCAGCGAGGGCCGCACGGCGGTCTCGACCCCGAAGCGGCGCAGGATGGGCTGCGCGCAATGGTGGCCGGTGCGCACGGCGATGCCTTCGGCATTGAGCGCCTGGCCCACCTCGTCGGTGCTGTAGCCCTCCAAGGTAAAGGCCAGTACGCTGGCCTTGCCGGGCACGGTGCCGATCAGGCGCAGCCCCGGGATGCCGGCCAGCTGCGCCATGCCATAGTCCACCAGTGCATGCTCGTAGCGGCTGATCTGCGCAATGCCGATGCGCTCCACATACTCCAGCGCCGCGCCCAGACCCACCGCATCGGCAATATTGCCGGTGCCTGCCTCAAAGGTATTGGGCAAGGGCTGGTACACGGTTTTCTCAAACGTCACATCGGCAATCATGTTGCCGCCGCCCTGCCAGGGCGGCATGGCCTCCAGCACCTCGCTGCGCCCCCAGAGCACGCCAATGCCGGTGGGTGCAAAGATCTTGTGGCCCGAGAAGACAAAGAAGTCCGCGCCCAGCTCCTGCACATCGACAGGGGTGTGCGCAATCGACTGCGCGCCATCAATCAAGGTCGTGATGCCCCGGCGCTTGGCGATCTCCACCACCTGCTTGACGGGCACCACCGTGCCCAGCACGTTGGAGACATGGCCGATGGCGACGATCTTGGTGCGGTCGTTGATCAGCTTCTGGTACTCATCGAGCCGGATCTGGCCCTGGTCGTCGACCGGAATCACCCGCAGCCGGGCGCCCTTGGCTGCCGCCAGCTGCTGCCAGGGGACGATGTTGGCATGGTGCTCCAGGTGGCTGATGATGATCTCATCGCCTTCGCCCACATTGGCCCCGCCCCAGGCCTTGGCCACCAGGTTGATAGCCTCGGTGGTGCCGCGCACAAAGACCACCTCGCGCGCCTCGGGGGCGTTGATGAAGCGCCGCACCACCTCACGCGCATGCTCATAGGCATCGGTCGCACGCGCGGCCAAGGTGTGGGCTGCACGGTGGATGTTCGAGTTCTCATGCGCATAGAAATGGCTGATGCGCTCGATCACCTGGCGCGGCTTGTGCGTGGTGGCCGCATTGTCCAGCCAGACCAGCGGCTTGCCGTTGATGCGCTCGGACAGGATCGGAAAATCGCGCCGCACTGCCTGGACATCAAAACCGGGATGGCGGTCCTGCTGCGCAGCCACAGGCGCCGCATCGGCATGCGGATGCGCTTTGGCTGGCGTGACAAAGCCATTGGGCAGCTGCACGGCATGCACAAAGTAGTACTGCGGCGCAGCGCCTGGCCCTGGGGGCTGGTTCGCGGGCTGCCCCTGCTGGCCCAGCGGCGGCAGATCGGCAGCGCGAGGCCCGCGCAGATCGATGCCGTCCAGATGCGGGTCCGGCGCGGCACGGCGGGCCTGGTCGGCCAGCGCCTGCAATGGTGCATCGCTGGCAGTGGCGGCCGCCGGCGCATCCAGAAAGTAATACCCACTGCCCGCAGCCGGCGCAGCGGCCGGCGCTGAGCTGACAGGCGCAACCCCTTGCACCAGGCCGCCCAGGCGCGGCTCGTAGGCGGGCAGCGTGCTGTGCAGCGTATCGGGCACCCCATTGCCGGCTGCGGCATGGGGCAGCAAGGCAGGGGCGCGGTGGGCCAGCGACAACGCTGGTGTAGGCGATGCCGGCAACAGATTGCTGCCCGGCAGCACGCCCGCAGGGATGGGGGTGCCGGGCACGCTGGGGCCCAGGCCTGCCGGGCTGGCCAGCGGCGAGCCCGGCGGCGCGATGTTCACCGGCGCCTGCACACCGGGCGGCAAGCCGGGCGCGCCAGGCCGCTCGGCAAACAGCGCGGTGGCCAGCTGCGCCAGCAGCTCGGTGGAGATGGGCGCGCCCGATGGCTCGGGCAGGCCGGATACGGCGGAAACCATGGCGGCTCCTTTGCTCACTTGTAGGTATCAGGGTAGTCGTGGTACTTGTTGATCTCCACGTCATCGAGCACAGCCAATGCATCGGGCGTGTGCACCGCCAGCGAGCAGTACAGCGAGATCAGGTACGAGGCAATCGCATGGTTGTTGATGCCCATGAAGCGCACCGACAGGCCCGGGCCCTGCTCGCCAGGCAGGCCGGGCTGGAACAGGCCGACGACGCCCTGGCGCTTGTCACCCACGCGCAGCAGCAGGATCTTGGATTTGCCATCGGCCACCGGCACCTTGTCCGAGGGGATCAGCGGCACACCACGCCAGGTGATGAACTGCGAGCCAAACAGGCTGACGGTGGGCGGTGGCGTGCCCCGGCGCGTGGCCTCGCGGCCAAAGGCGGCAATGGTGAGCGGGTGGGCCAGGAAAAACGCCGGCTCCTTCCAGACCTTGGTCAGCAGCTCGTCGAGGTCATCGGGCGTGGGCGCGCCCGTCAGTGGGAAGATGCGCTGGTCTTCCGCCACCTGGGCCAGCAGGCCGTAGTCGGGGTTGTTGATCAGCTCGCTTTCCTGGTTCTCCTTGATGGTCTCGATGGTCAGGCGCAGCTGCTCCTTGATCTGGTCATGCGGGCTGCTGTAGAGGTCGGAGACGCGGGTGTGCACATCCAGCACGGTGCTGACGGCGTTGAGGAAGAACTCGCGCGGCTGCGCGTCGTACTCGACAAAGGTGCGCGGCAGCTGGTTCTCATGGGTCTTGGCGGTGCAGGCCACCCGGATGTCCTCGGGGTTCTTGACCTGGTTGAGGCGATAAATACCCGCCTCGACCGGCACCCACTGCAGCAGATGGGTCAGCCAGCGCGGGCTGATCGTGGAAAGCTGGGGAACGGTCTTGGTGGCGTTGGCTAACTGCCGTGCAGCACTGTCGCCCAATGCGGTCGTACCGCCTACATTCGCTGTCATATTTCTCTCCGGTTGCGCGTGTGAATGAACAGGAAAATCATCGCTGGCGGGCGCTGGCGCCTCAACCGGCTATCGCCGCCAAGCGCCGCATATGCTGGGCCCGCACCAGGTAGTGCTGGTGCAGCTCCTCGCCGCGCAGCACCAAGGTGGACTGCGGCACCTGCAGCGCCTGGGCCAGCTTGCCGATGGTGGCCAGCGACACTGCGACCTGTCCCCGCTCGACCTCGCCAACATAGGAGCGGTTCAGATCGGCCTGCGCGGCCAGCTGCTCCTGCGACCAGCCCATGGCCTCGCGCGAGCGGCGCACAGCCAGGCCGAAATGGTGGGAGAAATCATTCATAGCGCAGCCTCCTCGGCGGGCAAGACGGTCTCGCTCCGGGAGCGCTGCGCAGAGTTCTGTGCAGCGGCCTGCAGCGAGGCCTGGGTCACATGGGCGCCGGCGGCCACGCTCTGGGTCAGCCAGACATTGCCGCCAATGACGGCGCCAGCGCCCAAGGTGACGCGGCCCAGAATGGTCGCACCCGCATAGATCACCACGCCGTCTTCGACGATCGGGTGGCGCGGCTGGCCCTTTTGCAGATGGCCTTGTTCGGTCTGCACAAAGCGCTTGGCGCCCAGGGTGACGGCCTGGTAGATGCGCACCTTGCGGCCGATCACCGCCGTCTCACCCACCACCACGCCGGTGCCGTGGTCGATGAAAAAGCCCTCGCCAATCTGCGCGCCGGGATGGATGTCGATACCCGTCTCGCTGTGCGCGAGCTCGGCCACGATGCGGGCGAGCAGCGGCAGCTGCAGCGCATAGAGCTGGTGCGCAATGCGGTGGTGGATCAGCGCCAGCACGCCGGGGTAGCACAGCAGCACCTCGTCAACGGTGCGGGCAGCCGGGTCGCCCTCGTAGGCGGCCTGCACATCGCTGTCGAGCAGGCGGCGAATGCCGGGCAAGGCGAGCGCAAACTGGCGCGTCAAGGCCTGGGCCTGCTCCTCGGTGCCCGCCGGGCTGCGCTGGGTGTAGCGCAGCTCCAGCGCAATCTGGGTCTGCAGCCGGTGCAAGGCGGCATCGAGCGTATGGGCGACATAAAAGTCCTCGCTCTCCTGCAGCAAATCGTGCGGGCCCAGCCGCATCGGGAACAGCACGCCTTTGAGCAGACCCAGGTTCTGTGCCAGCGCATCGCGCGAGGGAAACTCGCGCCCGCCGGGCTCCTGGCTGCGCTGGTGGGACTCGCGCCACTGGCGGCGCTGCTCGGCCAACTGTGCGGCCACTTCTTGGATGGGGAAAGGGGTGGTCATGGGGTGCTTTCGTAGGGGATCAACGCGCGCTCATGGAGAGGGTCAGGGCTTCAGTCCTGCACCCAGGGCAGCTGGTGGAAGCGCCAGCCATCGCCGTGGCCGCGCTGCTGCAGCGCATCCAGCTCGCCTTCAAAGCCCTCTTGCACGTTGAAGACATGGCGAAAGCCCGCCGCTTCGGCGGCCTGGGCGGCCAGCACCGAGCGTTTGCCGCTGCGGCACAGCAGCAGCGCCACGGCGTCCTTGCCGCCGTGGGCGGCCAGGCGCGCTTCGAGCTCGCGCACAAAGCGCGGGTTGCGGGTCAGCGCCGTGCCCGTCGCCCAGGGGACATGGATGCTGCCGGGCACATGGCCGACAAAATGGCGCTCCTCGGCCGAGCGCACATCGACCAGCACCGCCAGCTGCTGCTGCACCAGTTGCCAGGCCGCCACCGGCGGCACGCTGCCGGCATAGCCCAGGGACTGCTCGTTCGCCGTTTTCCAGGCTGCCTCCAGCACATCGGGCAGGCTGATATCGGTTGTCGTCATAAAACGCCTCTAAGGTCAAATGGATGGGGATAGCCACCAATTTAGGCCTCTGGACGCCGTTGGAACAGGAATAAAAATGCGCTTGTACATGCGTTTTTCACATATACGAGGCCAGCCACCTGCGGCCTGCGCCTATAGATCTATTCACTGAATAAGGCTATATTGAAATCAGAGCCTCGCAGTGGACTGCAGCCCTTCAGCCCCGGCCCGCTGCGCAGTTCTGCGGTCGCAGTGCAACAGGCCAAGCGCTGCGGTCCTTCCTCAAAACAGGGCTGCAATGCCCGCTGTTGGCACCCTGCACTGTGCTGGCAACCGGCAATGACAGCCTCCTACAGGAGACAAAGATGGCTGTCATTACCCATTCCCATGATCTGCATTCGCCCGCCCAGGCCGGGAGCCCCCACCGGCGCCATGTCAGCGCCAAACGGGTCTGCCTGGGCCTTGTGCTGCTGTGCGTGGCCATCGCTGCACTGGCCCTGCCGCTGGTGCGCGACGGGCTGCAGCTGATCCAGACCCAGCTGCACTGGCCTGCGCTGTCTGGCTGGCTCGCCCAGGCGCCCATGGCCAGCTGGCTGATGATGTTTGTCTGGGGGGCACTGGTGCCGCTGTCCTTGATCGCGATGCTGCGCTACCACCGCAATGCGCTGGGGGTCGTCGTCGCGCTGGCCTTTGCCGCCGTGGCCGTCATCTGGTATGTACACATGCCCGCCCAATCGGGTTGCGCTGCGCAGTACAAGGACAGCATCTGGTGCTCGGTCATCGCCTGGGGCTACAGCCTGAGCCTGGGCATCAGCAACGCGGTCTACCTGTTTGCACTTGTGATGGCCTTGCTCGGCGGCATCAGCGTGGCCGCGATTCCTGAGGACGATGAAGAAGACTCTGGGCAGCAAACGGCCGCCCAGTAAAAAACGCTCAACGCTGGGGCATGTCGCGGTCGGTGTAGCACAGGCTCACCGTCGCATCCCCCGGGATCGGCGGCATGCTGGCATTCCAAGCCTCCCAGGCGGCCACCATAGCCTGCAGGCGCTCCGGTAACACGGTCGCCAGGTTGGCGCGCTCGCGCTCATCGGCGCGCAGGTTGAACAAATAGTCCACGCCGTCGACCCGCAGGTATTTCCAGTCGCCATCGCGCATCGCGCGCTGGCCCCGGTGGTTCATGCGCCAGAACAGCGGCTGATCCTGGTGCCAACCCGGGTCCTGCAACAGCGGCAGCAGCGATTGTCCGTCCCAAGGGTAGTCGGCAGCGGCCTGCGCCCCGCCAATCTCCAGCATGGTGGCGCTCCAGTCCATGGTCATGCAGGTCTGGCGGCTCTCGCCCGCAGGGGCGATGACGCGTGGCCAATGGGCCACCCAGGGCACGCGGATGCCGCCCTCGGTCAGGTCCATCTTGCCGCCCACCAGCGGCCAGTTGTCCGAGAAGCGCTCGCCGCCGTTGTCGCTGGTGAACACGATCAGGGTGTCGTCTGCCAGCCCATGCGCCTTGAGGCGCTCCACCAGGCGGCCAATGCCTTCGTCCATGTGGTGGATCATGCGCTGGTAGCTCTCGACATTGCCGCCATGCAGGTGGTAGATGGCCTGCTTGTTCTCGGCCAGCTCGCGCGACAGCGCCTCGTCGTCCCGGGTTTCCCAGGGCCAGTGCGGCGCGGTGTAGTGCACGCTCAAAAAGAAAGGCGTCTCCTGCTGCGCGCCAGCTGCCATGCGGTCGATATAGTCCACCGCATAGTCGCTGATCAGGTCAGTCAGGTAGCCGGGCTGCGCACGCTCGGCCTCGCCAAACCAGAGGTCATGCTGGCCGTTGGCACCACAGTGGCTGAAGTAATCCACCCCGCCCGACATGGGCCCGAAGAACTCCTCGTAGCCGGATTGGAGCGGGCTGAAATGCGGCGGGTAGCCCAGGTGCCACTTGCCCATCAAGGCGGTGCGGTAGCCTGCTTCTCGCAGCAGCGATGGCAAAGTGGGGTGGCTGGGCGGCAGGCCCAGGTCCGGGTTGCCGCGCGTGGCGGTGCGGATCGGCTCTTCAGCCGCGCCGCGCAGGCGGTACTGGTAGCGCGCCGTCATCAGCGCAAAGCGTGTGGGCGAGCAGACCGGCGAGTTGGAATAGCCCTGCGTGAGCTTGAGGCCCCCGGCGGCCAGCGCATCGATGTGCGGCGACACGGCGCCAAAGCTGGCATGGCGGCCGCCATAGCAGCCCAGATCGGCGTAGCCCAGGTCATCGGCCACGATAAAGATGATGTTCGGTCGTTTCAACACGGGGTCTCGCTCACAGTCATGGCAGGCCGGCACCCGGTCGGTGCGCGGCCTGCGTCTGGTATCTCAAAGGGCAGCAGATCAGGGCTTGTAGCCCGAGGCCTGGATCACCGGCGCCCACTGCTTTTTGTAGGCCTGCAGTGTCTTGGCGGTCTGCTCGGCGCTGCTGGCCACCGGGTCCAGGTAGTTGGTCGCAAACTGCTTGTACACGTCCGGGTCTTGCATCAGCTTCTGGATGGCCGCGGCATAGCGCTGCACCTGGGCGGCAGGCATGGACTTGGGCGCAAAGAAGGTGTTCCAGCCGGCGGCAGACAGGTTCACACCGGCCTCCTTCAGGGTCGGCACATCGGGCACGGCCGCGTTGCGGGCATCGCCACTGACGGCCAGCAGGCGCAGCTTGCCCGCCTGGTGCTGCTGCACCAGCGTGTCGAGCGTATCAACGGCAACCGGCACCTGGCCGCCCATCAGATCGGTGAGCAGCGGGGCCGAGCCCTTGTAGCCCACCGCTTCGGCTTCGACGCCGGCTTGCTGGCCGAGCATCAGCGCAAAGAAGTGCGGCAGGCTGCCAGTGGCAGGCACGCCGATATTGGCCTTGGCCGGGTTGGCCTTGAGCCAGGCGAGCAGGTGCTGCATTTCCTTGACCGGCACGGCGCTGGACACTGCGACGCCAAACACATAGCGGTTGACTTCGCTGACCGGCACAAAGTCCTGCTCGGCGTCGTAGCCCAGGTTGTTCACCACCAGCGGCGCCACCACCATGACGGCGGGGTTGGCCAGCATCAGCACCGGCTGGTTGGCGGGCGCGTTCTTCACAAACTGCGCGGCCACGCGGCCGCCAGCGCCCACCTTGTTGTCCACGATCACCGTACTGCCCAGGCTGGCCTGCAGCTTGTCGGCCACGATGCGCGCGACACGGTCGGTCGCGCCGCCGGGCGGGTAGCCGACGATGATGCGCAGCACGCCGTCCTGGGCCTGCGCGGGCAAGGCCCACAGCGACGAGGTGGTGGCCAGCACCGAGGCAGCCATGGCTGCGGACTGGCCGAGAAAATGACGACGTTGAACCATGGGGAGAGTCTCCGATGCTTATGAACAGGGGCCGCATGGGCGGCCGATGCCCTCTATGGTGCCGCGTTTGATCTAGCCTAAAGGCATAAGCTTTTTCAGCCTCCGCACAAGCGCCAGCGCAGCATGCCTGCACTGTAGAAAACAAGGGCACAATTGTTCTAATCAACCATCGCCCGGATTTACCCGCAGTGCCGCCCAGCCCTCTTGCCGATCCGCAGCAGCCCAGCGACCTGCTGCTCTACCGCCTGGCCAAGCTCACCGCGTCGGCGGGCCGGCTGGTCACGCGGCTGTGCGAGCGCCACTACGGCATCACCCGGCGCGAATGGGGCGTGCTGATGTGGCTGGCGCGCCAGCCCGGTCTGCAGCCCTCGCAACTGGCCGATCTGCTCGAACTCGACCGGGCCCGCATCTCACGCGCGATTGCCTCGATGCAGGCCAAGGGCCTGCTGCACAAATCCACCGAGACAGGCAACCGGCGCCGCGCCGCGCTGCAGCTGAGCCCTGCCGGCCAGCGCCTGCATGATGCGCTGCTGCCCCAGGTGCGGCGCATCAACACCGACCTGGTGGCCGCGCTCGACGCCGATGCGCTGCAGCAGCTGGACCAGAGCCTGCACAGCCTGCAGCAGCAGGCCAACCGGGCCGCGCAGGACGGGGCCAGCGATGCCGCCTTTCCGCCGCGCCAATCCGGCCACCGCCAGAACCACCTGGGCTGAGCCGCTGCAGAGGCGCAATCTGCGCGAACTTTGATCCATACCCTACCCGGGCAAACCGGCATCGCTGCCCAGGCATCGGCAACTGCGCGACAATCCTTGCCCATGAGCACGACATTTGCACCGCTGAGCAACGACACCTTCTTGCGCGCCTGCCGCCGCCAGGCCACCGACTACACCCCGCTGTGGCTGATGCGCCAGGCCGGCCGCTACCTGCCCGAGTACAAGGCCACCCGCGCACGCGCTGGCAGCTTCATGGGGCTGGCCACGAATGTGGACTACGCCACCGAGGTGACCTTGCAGCCGCTCGAGCGCTTTGCGCTCGATGCCGCCATTCTCTTCAGCGACATCCTGACGGTGCCCGATGCGATGGGCCTGGGCCTGTCGTTTGCCGAAGGCGAAGGCCCGCGTTTTGCCCAGGTGGTGCGCGACGAGGCCGCCGTGCAGGCGCTGGCCGTGCCGGATATGGACAAGCTGCGCTATGTGTTCGATGCGGTGACCAGCATCCGCCGTGCGCTGGATGGCCGGGTGCCGCTGATCGGTTTCTCCGGCAGCCCCTGGACCCTCGCCTGCTACATGGTCGAAGGCAAGGGCAGCGATGACTACCGCCAGGTCAAGTCGCTGATGTACAGCCGCCCCGATCTGATGCACCGCATCCTGGAGGTGAATGCCGACAGCGTGGCCGCCTACCTCAACGCCCAGATCGATGCCGGCGCGCAGGCGGTGATGATTTTTGACAGCTGGGGCGGCGTGCTGGCCGATGGCGCGTTCCAGCAGTTCAGCCTGGCCTACACCAGGCGCGTGCTGGGCCAGCTCAAGCGCCACGGCGCCGATGGCAGCGATGTGCCCCGCATTGTGTTCACCAAGGGCGGCGGCATCTGGCTGCCCGAGATGCGCGATCTGGACTGCGAGGTGCTGGGCCTCGATTGGACCGCCCACCTCGGCAAGGCCCGTGCCATTGTCGGCGGCGAAGCCGGTGGCCCGGGCAAGGCGCTGCAAGGCAATATCGACCCCAATGTGCTGTTTGCACCGCCCGAGCGCATTGCCGAGCAGGTGCGCCATGTGCTCGAGAGCTTTGGCACACCCCATACCGACACCAGCCGCCCCGGCCCCACGCATATCTTCAACCTGGGCCATGGCATCAGCCAGTTCACGCCGCCCGAGCATGTGGCCGCGCTGGTCGAAGCGGTGCACAGCCAGTCGCGTGCGATGCGTGCTTGATGGCGGCGGCTGAGCGCTGCTATATCGCCCATGCAAAAGCCCTGCCGTTTTAAATGGCAGGGCTTTGTTGATGGGGCAGAGAGCGTCGCTTCTCAGCCCTGCGGCGGCCGGTTCGCAATGGTCTGCAGCAGGTGCTCGGTGCACTGGACCATGCTGGCATGTTGCTGCGCCTCTTCGGAGGGGCACAGCGCCGCTTCGGCATCCGGCCCACCGGGCACGGAGACCCAGTGCAGGCGCGCGCCCAGACTGGCAGCGGCCTGCAGCAGGCTGGCGCTGCGGGCAATCACCGCGACCTTGCCCGCTTCCATGTTGAAGCGGTCCAGAATCTGGCGCAGCAGCGCGGCCTGGGCGTCCAGGCAGTCGCAGTGGTCATCGGGCGGATGGGGGCAGAAGAACACCGCATCGACCTTGGCGCCAACGGTGGCCAGCTCCTTGTACATCTGGCGGTGGTAGTCATTGAGTGCGGCGCAGTCGTAGAGGCCCCGGCCCAGACCGGGCTGGTTGGCCACCAGCACCACATGCCAGCCAGACAGGTTCAGCCGGGCGATGCTGATAGCGGCATCGGGCATGGTCTGCCAGTCCTGGTGACCGGTCAGCTGGCCCAGCACCGGCTGGCCGACAATACCGTCACGCTCGAGAATCGCAAGTTTCATCACAGGCTCCCTCCGAAGACAGGCTGCGGCACGCGGCCCTGGCGGGCGGCAGCCATGCACGATGGCGGCGCGCCCATCCAGCTTATCAGGCAGCGACCAGGCGCGACAGATCGGCGATACGGTTCATCGCCTCATGCAGGGTCGCCAGCAGGCCCAGGCGGTTGGCCTTGAGCGCCGGGTCTTCGGCATTGACCATCACATGCTCGAAGAAGGCATCGACGGGCGTGCGCAGCGCAGCCAGGGTCTGCAGGCTGGCGGTGTAATCGCCTTCAGCAAACTGGGCATCGGCCTTGGGTGCCACGGTCTGCAGCGCGGCAAACAGGTCCTTCTCGGCCTGCTCTTGCAGCAGCGCTTCGTCCACACGGGCGCGGACCGGGCCGTCGGCCTTCTTCAGGATATTGCCCACGCGCTTGTTGGCAGCGGCCAGCGCCGGTGCCTCGGGCAGCGCGGCAAAGGCACGCACCGCTTCCAGGCGCTTTTGCACATCGGCCAGGCGCTGGGGGCGGTAGGCCAGCACGGCATCCACTTCCTGGGCACCAAAGCCTTGCTCACGCAGGCTGCCGGCCAGGCGGTCATAGATGAAGTCGGCCAGCGCGGCGCTGGCGTCTTCGATCTTGTCGCCAAAGGCGGGCAAGGTGCTGACCAGCAAGGTGTCCAGGTCCAGCGGCAGGTCCTTTTCGACCAGCATGCGGATGACGCCCAGCGCGTGGCGGCGCAGCGCAAACGGGTCGCGGTCGCCGGTGGGCAGGTTGCCAATGCCGAACATGCCGACCAGGGTTTCGAGCTTGTCGGCCAGCGCAACGATCACGCCGACCTCGCCCCGGGGCAGCACATCGCCGGCAAAGCGCGGCTTGTAGTGGTCTTCGATGGCGTCGGCCACTGCCGCATCGAGCTGGTCGTTGAGCGCGTAGTAGCGGCCCATCGTGCCCTGCAGTTCAGGGAACTCGCCCACCATGTCGGTGATCAGGTCGGTCTTGGCCAGCTGCGCGGCCTGGTCCACCTGCTTGCCCAGCTGGGTGGCACCCAGCTGCTGCGCAATGCTCTTGGCGATGGCGCGCACGCGCTGCACGCGTTCACCCTGGGTGCCCAGCTTGTTGTGGTAGACCACCTTGTCCAGCGCTTCGACGCGCGAGGCCAGCGTCTTCTTGCGGTCCTGGTCAAAGAAAAACTTGGCATCGGCCAGGCGCGGGCGCACCACGCGCTCGTTGCCGCCGGTCACGGCCGATGCGTCGGCCGGGCTGATATTGCTCACCACCAGGAACTGGTTGGTCAGCGCGCCATCGGCAGCGAGCAGCGGGAAGTACTTCTGGTTGGCCTTCATCGTCAGGATCAGGCACTCCTGCGGCACACCCAGGAATTCCTTCTCGAACGCGCAGACCAGCACATGCGGGCGCTCGACCAGGGCGGTCACTTCGTCCAGCAGCGCTTCGTCATCGATCGGCTTGACGCCGCCGCCCACGCGCTCGGCCGCCGCCTGCAGCTGGCGCACGATCTCGGCCTTGCGCTCGTCAAAGCTGGCAATCACCGCGCCTTGCTCGGCCAGGATCTTGGCGTAGCTGTCGGCATCGGTGATCAGCAGCGGATCGACCAGCGCTTCAAAGCGGTGGCCATGTGTGGTGTTGCCGGCCTTCAGACCCAGCGCTTCGATCGACAGCAGCACCTCGGTGCCGTGCAAGGCCACCAGGCCATGCGCCGGGCGCACAAACTGCACGCTGCTCCAGCCGGGCAATTCGCAGTTGCCTTCGAGCTGGTAGGTCATGACCTTGGGGATAGGCAGCTTGGCGATGCTTTCGGTCAGCGCCTTTTGCAGGCCTTCGGCCAGGCTGACGCCAGCGGCCGTGCTGTCGTAGAACAGCGCTTCGGCCTTGCCATCCTGAGCACGCTTGAGTTGCGGCACCACCGAGGCATCCGCGCCCAGCGCGGCCAGCTTCTTGAGCAGGGCCGGCGTGGGCTGGCCATCGGCCGACAGGCCGACTGCCACGGGCATCAGCTTTTGCGACACCTGCTTGTCAGCGGCGCGCGGCAGCACGTCGGTGATCAGCGCGGCCAGGCGGCGCGGCGAGGCATAGGCCGTCAGATGCGAGCCGTCACCGGCCAGGCCCTGCGCGCGCAATTGCTGCAGCAGCACCTGGGCAAAGGCATCGCCCAGCTTTTTGAGCGCCTTGGGGGGCAGCTCTTCAACAAACAGTTCAACCAGAAGATTGGGAGAGGAAGTCATCAGGATTTCCGGGTATGGCGCAGCGCGAAGATGGACAGGCCCAGGGTCAGCAGCGGGAACCATACGTTGTAGAGTTCACTGACCAGGACCTGCACACCGCGCTGCGAGAAAAAGCGGTCTGCAGCAATGGGCGAGACGGCAATCGGTCGCCAAGGGCTGAAAAAACGTTCGGAGCTCAAAGGCCACAACAGGGCAATGCCGCTGCCGCCGCTGGTCATCATGTCCAGCAAGGGGTGCGACAAGGTGCAGAAAAACACCCAGGCAAAGCCGGCCAGGCGCGGCACTTTCCACCAGCGCGACAGCCACAGGCCCAGCAGGCCCATCAGCAGTGCAAACAAGGCCGTGTGGGTGATGCCACGGTGGGCCCAGATGCCACTGCCGGCGCTGCCGAACTGGTAGGGAATGCCATCGAAATCCGGCGCAATCGCGGCCAGCGCGCCCACCAGCAGCATGCTGGGCGGCACACGGCGGCTGCCCAGCGCCAGCGCTGCGGCAACCGGTACGGCGACATGCGTGAAGATCGTGGGCATGGGCAGCGCGGCGGGGCGTGTTTAGGCGGCAGCCTTGGGCGGGATCTGCGCGACCCACTCGCGCGGCGCCATCGGGAAGCCCAGGCGCTCGCGGCTGTCGTAGTAGCTTTGTGCCACGGCGCGCGCGAGGTTGCGGATGCGGCCGATGTAGGCTGCGCGCTCGGTCACGCTGATCGCGCCACGCGCATCGAGCAGATTGAAGGTGTGGCCGGCCTTGAGCACTTGCTCATAGGCGGGCAAGGCCAGCTGCTGCTCCATCAGCAGCTTGGCCTGCTTTTCATGGGCGCCAAAGGCCTGGAACAGAAACTCCGCATCGGAATGCTCGAAGTTGTAGGTGGACTGCTCGACCTCGTTTTGGTGGTAGACATCGCCATAGGTCAGGCCATCGGTCCACTGCAGGTTGTAGACGTTGTCCACGCCTTGCAGGTACATCGCCAGGCGCTCCAGACCGTAGGTGATCTCGCCGGTCGCGGGCTTGCAATCGATGCCGCCCACTTGCTGGAAATAGGTGAACTGCGTCACCTCCATGCCGTTGAGCCAGACTTCCCAGCCCAGGCCCCAGGCGCCCAGGGTCGGGTTTTCCCAGTCGTCTTCGACAAAGCGGATGTCGTTCTTCTTCAGGTCAAAACCCAGCGCTTCGAGCGAGCCCAGGTACAGATCAAGGATGTTGGCAGGCGCGGGCTTGAGCACCACCTGGAACTGGTAGTAGTGCTGCAGGCGGTTGGGGTTCTCGCCATAGCGGCCATCCTTGGGGCGGCGGCTGGGCTGCACGTAGGCGGCTTTCCAGGGCTCGGGGCCGATGGCGCGCAGGAAGGTGGCGGTGTGCGAGGTACCTGCACCCACCTCCATGTCATAAGGTTGCAATAGCGCGCAGCCCTGGTCGGCCCAGTACTGCTGCAGCTTCAAAATGATTTGTTGGAAATTCAACATGGAGAGTCTGGTGGTGGACGCAGCCTGCTGCTGGCGGCCCGCGAAGTGGGCGCGCAGCGACAAGATCGGACTGCATGCATGCCTTGCTGCCTGTCTGCACCAGCAAAGCGGTCAAAAACATTTGATTTTAGTGCTTTCAGCCGCGCCATGGGCGGCGATAGCCGAGCGCATCAGGGGCCAGAGCCGCCAAGCGCCATCCCTTGGCAAGGCGGGCAGGTGTTGGCGCCGCGCCTGCGCTGCATCAGCGATCTCATTTTGATAGCACACCAGGCCCGCTGACGGGGCCAAAAGAAAAGCGCCCGAAGGCGCTTTGTCAGAGAGGATGGCCGGTGGTGGCGATCAGGCCGCTTCCCAGCGCTTGAGCACCAGGCAGGCATTGGTGCCGCCAAAGCCAAAGCTGTTGGACAGCACCTGCTTCAACTCAGCCACGCGCGCCTTGGTAACCAGCGGCATATCGCCCACGGCGGGATCGGGATGGTCCACATTGGCCGAGCCGGCGATAAAGCCCTTCATCAGCATGATGAGGCTGTAGATCGCTTCCTGCACGCCAGTGGCGCCCTGCGAGTGGCCGGTCAGCGACTTGGTCGACGAGAAGGGCGGAATGCGGTCGCCAAACACCTTGCGGATCGCGTGCAGCTCAGGCACATCGCCCACCGGGGTGGAGGTGCCATGGGTGTTGATGTAGTCGATCGGTGCGTCCAGTCCTTCGATGGCCTGGGCCATCGCGGCGATAGCGCCTTCGCCCGAAGGCGCGACCATGTCTTCACCGTCCGAGGAGATGCCGAAACCGACGATCTCGCCCAGGATGGTGGCGCCACGGGCCTGGGCATGCTCCAGGCTCTCGAGCACCAGCGCACCGCCGCCGCCGGCAATGACAAAACCATCGCGGTCGCTGTCATAGGGGCGCGAGGCCTTGGTCGGGTCGTCGTTGAACTTGCTGGACATCGCGCCCATGCCATCGAACAGGATGGCCAGGCCCCAGGACAGCTCTTCGCCGCCGCCGGCAAACATCACGTCCTGCATGCCCCAGGAGATCTGCTGGGCGGCTGCACCCACGCAGTGCGCCGAGGTCGAGCAGGCGGAGGTGATCGAGTAGTTGATGCCCTTGATCTTGAAGTTGGTCGCCAGGTTGGCCGAGACGGTCGAACCCATGCAGCGCGTGACCTGGTAGGGCCCCACGCGGCGAATGCCCTTTTCACGCAGGGTGTCGGCCGCCTCGATCTGGTTGGCCGGCGAGCCGCCGCCCGAGCCCATGATCAATCCGGTACGTGGGTGGCTGATTTGTTCGGGTGACAGGCCCGCCTGGGCAATCGCTTGCTGCAGCGAGATCTGCGCGTAGGCAGCAGCATCTCCCATGAAGCGCAATTGCTTGCGATCAATGAACTCTTCGACATTGATGCGCGGAATGCCAGCGACCTGGCTGCGCAGGCCCATGTCCTTGAACACCGGCATGTGATCGATGCCGGAGCGGCCTTCGCGCAGCGAAGTCTCCACGGCTTCCAGCCCCACACCGATACAGGAGACGATGCCGGCCCCTGTAATAACCACCCGACGCTTCATGCTGCGTTTTCCTTGCCGTCGCCCTCGCGCAGGAACAACCCCACACGCAGGTCGTTGGCGACATAGATTTCCTTGCCGTCGGCGAGCAGTCGTGCATCGCCAATGGCCATGTTCAGTTTGCGCTTGATCACGCGCTTGATGTCGATTTCGTAGGTTACCAGCTTCACGTCGGGACCGACTTCGCCGGTGAACTTGACCTCACCGGCACCCAGGGCGCGGCCCCGGCCTGGCAGGCGCAGCCAGGTCAGGTAAAAACCGATCAGTTGCCACATGGCGTCCAGGCCCAGGCAGCCGGGCATCACCGGATCGCCCTGGAAGTGGCACTTGAAGAACCACAGCTCGGGGTTGACGTCCAGCTCGGCGACAATCTTTCCCAGCCCGTGCGCGCCGCCGTTTTCGCTGATCTCGGTGATGCGATCGAACATCAGCATCGGCGGCAGTGGCAAACGGCCACTTTCAGGGGTAAACAACTTGCCCTCACCGGAGGCGATCAGTTGTTCATAGGAAAAAGATTCAGCCATTGTCAGTCCAACTTCTGGTGGCGGTCACTCCGCCGCATTTCTCTGATGGTGCCCAGGCACCATTACCTGCAGGTACACATTATCCCGCTTCTGGGCCCGAACGTGCGAGACAAAGCCGTGGAGTGCGCTGTGCTTTGTGCCCCAAACCCGGGCTATCTGCGTTTTTTAACAGCAATTACATTTGCCAATGGCGGGGGTCTTCCAGCTGCCGCTACACGGCCCGCCGGGGGCAGACGCCGTCATCTGCCGGTAACTTACCCGCTTAAGACGGCATCTGCAGCGCCGGCTGAGCGCCCGGTGCTCAGCGCCGCCGGCCCAGCCAGGCCGCCAGCAGCACCAGCACACCCAGGCCCCACAGGGGCCAAAGCCCCCAGCGACCGGCCCACTGCGCAAACCAGGTCGGACCCGCATCCACGCCCTGTACCTGCGCTTGCAGCACCGCGCGGCTTTGGTGCGGCAGGATCTGCTGCACCACGCCAGCCCGGTTAATCACCGCCGTGGCGCCGGTATTGGTGGCCCGCAGCATGGGCCGCGCCAGTTCCAGGGTGCGCATGCGGCTGATCTGCAAATGCTGGTCGATCGCAATCGAATCGCCAAACCAGGCGATATTGCTGGCATTGACCATGATCGTCGGCGATTGCGCACTGTCCACAAAGCGGCTGGCCAGCTCTTCGCCAAACAAATCCTCGTAGCAGATATTGGGCGCCCAGCGCTCCCCCGCCCAGGCCAGCGAGGGCTGGTTCATGCCGCCCCGGTTGAAATCGCCCAGCGGAATCTGCATCAAATCGGTGAACCAGCGGAACATTGGCGGGATGAACTCGCCAAAGGGCACCAGGTGGTGCTTGTCATAGCGGTAGGCCTCGGCACTGCCGGGCACCAGGCCCACCATCGAGTTGGTATAGCCCTGCTCAAAATCGCCCAGCGGCACGCCGACCAGCGCCGCCTGCTGGCCGCTGGCAAAGCGCTGCTGCAGCTCCTGCCAGTAGCCATGCGGGGTTTGCTGCAGCAGCACGGGGATGGCCGTCTCGGGCGCAATCACCATGTCCGCCTGGCTTTGCTGCAGCTGCTGGGAATACCAGGCCAGCGCCATCGGAATGCCCGAGCTGGCCTGGAACTTCTCGCCCTGCGAGATATTGCCTTGCAGCAACTCCACCGATACGGGCTTGTTGGGCACCGCCACCACCGAGGCCTGGGGCAGGCGCTGGGCCAGCCAGAGCACCCCTGCCACCGCCAGCAGCGCAACATAGCCCGGCCAAAGCGCCACATGCGCGCCGCGCAGCCCCGCCAGCCACATCGCAGCGGCCGATGCGACGGCACCAATGCCGTAGACACCGATCCAGGGCGCCAGGCTTGCGAGCGGCCCATCGACATGGGCGTAGCCGCCGGCCCCCCAGGGGAAACCGGTCCACCACTGGCCGCGCGCCAGCTCGGCCAGCAGCCACAGCGCGGCAAACAGCAGCACCGCGCCGCTCAGGCGCTCGCCGCGCCAGGCCACAAACAGGCCGCAGGCGACGGCGTAGTACAGCCCCAAAAATGCCGCCAGCCCCAGCACCGCCAAAACCGCCAGCGGCGCCGGCAGGCCGCCATAGGTGTGCATGGAGATAAACAGCCACCAGAAGGTGGCGCAGAGCCAGGCGCAGGCAAAGGCCCAGCCGATCAGCAGCCCGTGCCAGGGCCGCTGCACGCGCATGAGTGCCGCAGGCAGCACCGCCAGCGACAGCAGCTGCAGCCACCACAGCGGCTGGCCATAGCTGGCCGGGAAACCATCGCTATGCCAGGGCCAGGCCAGCGACCAGGCTTGCAAGACCCCGGCGACCAGTGCCAGGCAGGCCCACAGCCAGGGAAAGCGGCGGGGTGACTCAAACAGGGAATAAGAAGAATAGGACGCGGGCACAGGTCAATCAGGGTTTGGCAGGGGAACCACCGCGCGCTCTTTGGGCACGGCCGCTGGGCGCACTATACGCGATCCCCCTCTGGAGCGGGCAGCGGCGCGGAGGGCCCAGCGCAGCTGGCGGCTACGTCGGGCAATGGTCGATAGAAAATAACAAATGCAGCAAATTCGCTACAAAAGAGAATGCATTTGAGAACAATTATCGATTGCAATATAAAATTACAAACTAGTTACCCATCACTTCTGCCAACCCCTTTCACCCTTCCCAACCATGCAATACGCACGCTACACCCCGGTGGTCCACGCCGTTCTGCTGGCCATTGGTGCCATCGGCTTTGCGGCCCCTGCCTTGGCACAAACGGCTGACACTACCGACACCGCGGCAGCCAACGCCAAGGCCGACGCCCCCAGCACCACCTTGGAGACCGTGACCGTCATCGGCTCGGTCAACGACCTGCAAAGCCTGGACTTCTACGCGCCCAACTCCAGCGCCGTGCTGCAAAAGGACCAGATCGACGCGCTGGGCGCGCGCAAGCTCGACCAGGCCCTGCAGTACCAGGCCGGCGTGGTCAGCGAGCCCTTTGGTGCGGATAACAAGGTCGAGTGGTTCAAGATCCGTGGCTTTGACGCCTCGGTGTCGCTGGACGGCACCCCTACCTCGCCCAACGGCTACTTTGTCTGGAAGCCTGAAATCTTTGGCGTGGAAACGGTGGAAGTCGTCAAGGGCGCCAATTCGCTGGTCTTTGGCGCCTCCGAGTCCGGCGGTGTCGTCAACCTGGTGACCAAGCGCCCCAAGAAGGAACGCGCACTGCAGCTGAACACCGAGGTCGGCAACCAAAAGCGCCTGGGCGCTGGCATCGACTACAACGACATCGCCAATGCCGATGGCACCGTGTACTACCGCCTGGTGGCGCAAGCGCGCCGCGAAGACGGCATGCAGCGCGAAACCAATATGAAGAGCTACTACCTGGCGCCCAGCGTCACGATGGAGTTCACGCCCCAAACCTCGCTGACCCTGCTGGGCAGCGTGCAGCGCGAAGATGGCCGCCCCACCAACGGCTTCCTGCCCGCCTACGGCACCATCACCGATACGCCTTATGGCCGCATCGACCGCCGCTTGAACGCAGGCGAGCCCGGTGTGGACCACCTCAAGCGCACCCAGTCGAGCCTGGGCTGGCTGCTGAGCCACCAGATCAACAGCGACTGGAAGTTCACGCAGAACTACAAGTACACCCACCTCGATCTGGACCAGGTCAACACCTTTGCCTATGGCTCGGACGGTGACCGGACGCTGTCGCGCGGCTACACCTACACCGATGGCACCTCCAAGAGCCATTACCTGGACAACCGCATCACCGGCAAGCTCAAGCTGTCCGACAGCATCCAGCTGCTGCCCACCTTCGGTATCGACTACCTCAAGTCCGACACCGATGGCCTGAACAACGGCTTTGGCTTTGTGCCGGGCCTGGACATGTTCAACCCCGTCTACGGCGCGCCTTTCGACATCACCGGCACGCCTTATGGCCTGCACTCGAAGCAGTGGGGCGCTTATGCCTCCACCCAGCTGCGCGTGGGCAGCCACTGGAACTTCAACGCCGGCTTCCGCCATGACAAGGCCAAGAACACGGGCTCGGTCAGCGGCTCCGATGCGGCCTATGACGTGAGCAAGAACAGCGTCAACCTGGGCGCGATGTACATCACCGACTTCGGTGTCTCGCCCTACATCAGCTATTCGGAATCCTTCAAGCCCATCACCGGCGTGGACAGCGAAGGCAGGGCCTACAAGCCCTACGAAGGCAAGCAAAGCGAAATCGGTTTGAAGATGGAGCCCACCTGGCTCAACGGCACCCTGACCCTCGCCTACTTTGACATCAAGGAAAAGAACGCGCTGATCTCGGACGCCTCCAACATCCAGACGCAGTCGGGCAAGCGCACCAACAAGGGCATCGAGTTGCAAGGCGACTTCAAGCTGGGCGCGGCGACTGCCATCAAGGCGGCCTACACGCACAACAACTCCAAGCAGGACATCTCGGCCACGCAGACCGTGCGCACGCCGCTGATCCCGGACAACCAGGTCAGCCTGTGGCTGAGCCACAGCCTGAGCCTGGCCAACAGCCAGAAGCTGACCGTGGCCGCCGGTGCCCGCTACAACGGCCAGACCGAAGACCAGCGCTACAGCCCCGGCAAGCGCATCTCCGGCTACACCTTGCTGGACCTGATGGTGCGCTACGACCTGAGCCGCGAATGGGCGCTGCAACTCAATGCCCGCAACCTGACCGACAAGACCTATGTCAGTGGTTGTGACTTCTACTGCTACTACGGCGGTGGCCGCACCGTTGACGTGCAGCTGCAGTACCAGTGGAAGTAAGCCACTAAGATCGAAAGCCTAGCGCCCATGCTGCGGCAGTGTCCGCAGCATGGGGTGTGGCTTTTTCTCTGACTGCAATTCCATGACGACTTCTTCCGGCAGTGCCGCCCCCTCTGCCGCCGACACCGGACCCGCGCAGTGGTCCGTTCGTGCTTTGCTGACGGTTGTTTTTCTGGGCCTCACCGCCGGGGTGCAGATGAGCGACTATGGCCTGCAGGCCATCTCGCTGTCGGCCATCCAGAAAAGCTTTGCGATCAGCGATGCCGCCATTGGCGCGCTGCAGGGCCTGGCCGGCGTGCTGGTGGGCAGTGCCCTCGCGATTCCGCTGGCGCGGTTTGCCGACCGTTTTTCGCGCAAGCGCGTGCTGCTCTGCCTGATAGCGGCCTCCACCGCGATGATGGTGCTGAGCGCATTGGCGCCCAACTTCCCCCTCTTCTTTCTGGGTCGCTCGGCCGCCGGTATCACCGAGTTTGCAATGGTGCCGCTGGTGTATTCGATGATCCCCGACCTGGCGCCGCAGCGCCACCGCGTGCTGGCCAACCTGGGCTTTGCGGCTCTCGTCTCCAGCGGCGCCAGCGCGGGCTTTTATTTTGCCGGTGATATCCAGAGCGCGGCCGTCGCGCTGATCCCGGGTGACATGGATGCCTGGCGCAAGGCCTTCTTGCTGCTGTCGGTCGCCGGCCTGCCCTTGCTGCTGGCGGGCCTGTTCACCGCCGATCCGCCGCGCTACATCGCCAGCAGCGATGGCGCCAGCGGCGCCTCGCTGCGCCAGTTCCTGCGCGCGCGCTGGCAGCCCATTGGCCTCTTTGTCGGCATTGCCGGCAGCCTGATGGTTGCCGTGCAAGGCTTGAACCAGCTGATCGCCTTGGCGCTGGAGCGCCGCTTTGAGGCCACGCCTGCCCATATTGGCGAGGTGATGGGCCCGATCCTGCTGGTCAGCACGCTGGGCTGCCTGCCGGTGGTAGCCTGGCTGGACCGCTGGCTCGCCCAGCGCCTGGGCCAGGCGGTGCGCCCGCTCATCATGGGCGTCTGCGCGCTGCTGGCCATTCCGGCCATCCTGATGCTGTTCTCCACCGCATCGCTGCCGCAGGCCTTTGTGGTGGTGGGACTCTTTCTCTTCATCACCTGCACCGCCAATGCGCTGGTGCCGACGATGCTGCAGGACCTCACCCCCGCCGCCTTGCGCGCCCGCATCTTTGCGCTGTGGAGCTTTGTGGTCTCGGTGTTCAGCGCGCTGGGGCCGCTGCTGGCGGGCTTTATCTCCACCTGGGTGGTGCAGGGCCATTTGCTCAGCGCCATCTCGGTCACGGCCGTTCCGGCACTGCTGGTGTCGGCCTGGTGTGCCTGGGGGCTGTTCCAACGCAGCCGGCCCCAGGCAGCGCTGCCACGCTAAACAGCTGGCGGCTTGCCGGCCGTGGCGCAGTGCTGGGCAAAGGCCCAGAGGCGCGCGGCCTGGCCCAACACGCTCTGCTGCTGGTCACTTTCCTGGTGGCCGCTGTCCGGGTTCAGCAGCAACAAGGCGGGCGCCGCGCTGGTGGAGCGGCGGCGCACATTGGCCATCAGTTTGGCCGGCTCCCAGTACGGCACGCGGTCATCCTTCAAGCCGGCGGTGCACAGCAGCGGCGGGTAGGCCGCCTCACGCACATTCTCGTAGGGCGACAGCGCCGCGATGTAGTCATAGGCGATCGGGTCGGCCAGCGGATCGCCCCAATCGGGCCGCAGCAGCGGCACCAGCGGGTGGTCGGCATCGCTCATGGTGTTGAGCATGTCGACAAACGGCACCTGCGCAATCACGCCCGCCCAGTGCTGGGGCTGCATGTTCATCGCGCCGCAGACCAGCAGGCCGCCAGCCGATATGCCGTGGGCCACCGTCTGCTGCGGCGTGCTGTAACCCAGTTGCTGCAGATGCTGGGCGCAGGCGATGAAGTCGGTCATCGAATTGCGCTTGTGCTCGCGGCAGCCGCCCTGGTACCAGTCATGGCCCTTCTCTGAACCACCCCGCACATGGGCAATCGCATAGCGGTAGCCGGCATCGGCCCAGGCGAGGGCCGGCAGCGAGAACGAGGCCTCGTGCGCAATGCCATAGGCGCCATAGCCGGTCAGCAGCAGCGGCTGGGGCTGGCTGGCGTCGATGTCCTCGCGCGAGAGCACCGTCAGCGGCACCCACTGGCCATCGGCCGCGCGCGCCTGCAGCCGCTCGATGCGGTAGTTGGCCGGGTCCAGTCCGCTCCAGGTCTCGCGCCCCACCTCGGTCATCTGGCCGTCGGCCAGGCGGATGTCCAGCCAGCGCGGCGGCTGGGCCGGCGTCTGGTGCTTGATGCGCACATGGCTGGCATCCCAGTGCTGGCCGGGCAGCAGGTCCAAGGTGTAGGCGGGTTCGTCAAAGCGGACCGTGGTTTGCGCCCCGTCGCGCTGCAGCAGCACCAGCTGGTGCAGGCCATCGGCGCGCTCGAGCCGCACCAGCGTACTGGCAAAGGGCTGCATCTTGATGATGGGCACGCCAAGGCGGTGGGCGGCCAGCGTTTGCTGGGGCTGCAGGTCGGGGCCCAGCCGCAGGATCTGGCGGTCGGTGGCGCCCCCGGCATTGGTCAGCGCCACCAGGCTGCCATTCCATTCGTTGACTTCGTAGCGGATGCCGCGCTCGCGCGGGCGCAGCAGGCGGGGCGCGGCATGCTCCTGGCCGGCGGCAATCAGGTGCAGCTCGCTGGTGTCGGGCCCGAACAGGCTCAGCACCACAAAGCCATTGGCCGCCGTGCGCGCCACGCGCATGAAGAGCGCCGGGTCGGCCTCCTCATGCACCAGCACCGGCTGCCCGCCCTGCAACGCACTGCGGTAGAGGCGCGATGGCCGGCTGTGCGCATCGCGCCAGATCCAGAACAGGTCCTGCGAGGACGGCGAAAAAGTCAGCCCGCCATAGCCAAAGGCGTCGCCCTCCACCAGCACCTGGGTCTGGCCGGTATCGGTGTCGAGCACGCAGATACGGTGGCGGTCATTGCCGATCAGGTCTTCGGCCCAGGCGTAGTAGCGGTCATCCGGGCTGGCCTGGTGGTCGGTGGCGCGGTAGTACCGATGGCCCTGCGATTGCACGGCCTCGTCGACCAGGGTCTGCACCCGGCCATCCGAATGGCTGCGCACAAACACCCGCTGGCCGCCCGCCCCTGGCTGGCTGCTATAGACCCAGCCCTGCAGCGCGGCGGGCGCAGCCAGCGCAGTGCTGCAGACATGGGCCGCCATCGCATCGTAGAAGCGCTGCGCCGATGCGGCCTGCGGCGCCAGCATCTGCTGCGCATAGTCGCGCTCGGCCTGCAGCAGGCTGCCCAGGGGCTCGGGCAGGTTGTCCATGCTGCGCGTGCCGGTCTCGGGGATGTATTTGAGCCAGGCAAAGTCATCATTGCGCCGGCGGCCCAGCTGTTCAATCCAGTGGTCCTGGGGCGCCGCATGCGGGGCGGTGATGGCCGGCCAGGCTGGCTGCTGAGCCGTGGTTGCACTATCAGCGGCAGCTGCCGGGGTGGGGGCTTGTGGAGAGGTGGGCATGGAGCAGCATTTTAGGGAGGCTGCGCTACCGCCCTGCTGACAAGGCCAAACACCGGGCAGGCGCAGCGAGCGTCCATAAAAAATGGCAGCGAACCGGGGTTCGCTGCCATGGTTTGCAGCCCTGCTGCAGGCGGTATGGATGCCTATCCGGCGCGGACTCAAGCGTCTGCGGCCGGGTCCGACACTGGCGCGGCCCGCTGCACGCGGAACCAGCGCACCGCGCCGCCCTTGGTCAGCAGCACCTCAAAGTGCAGGCCGCCCAGCATGATGTGGGCGCCGCGCTTGGGCACATGGCCCAGCTCATGGGCAATCAGGCCGCCAATGGTCTCAAACGACTCATCGGGGTCGCTGCTCTCGAGCACCACGTTGAACTCGTCAGCCACCCGCTCGACAGGCGTATCGCCCGAGATGCGGAAGGTGTCATCGGCCAGCGCAAAGATATCGCCCTCGTCTTCGGGCAGATCGAACTCGTCCTCGATCTCGCCGACGATCTGTTCGAGCACATCTTCAATCGTGACCAGGCCGGCCACACGGCCGAACTCATCAATGACGATGGCCAGGTGGTTGCGGTTGCCCCGGAACTCGCGCAGCAGGTCGTTGAGGCCCTTGCTCTCGGGCACAAACACCGCCGGGCGCAGCAGCGCGCGCAGATTGAGTTGGGGGGAGCGTTGCAGCTTGAGCAGGTCCTTGGCCATCAGGATGCCAATGATGTTTTCCTGCTCACCCTGGAACACCGGGAATCGCGAATGTGCGGTATTGATGACGGTGTGCAGCACCGACTCGTAGTCGGCCTCGATGTCGACCAGGTCCATGCGGGGTGCGGCCACCATCACATCGCCAGCGGTCATGTCTTCCATACGGATGACCCGCTCCAGCATCACGCGGGAGTCCGCGTTGATGACATCGTTGCTTTCGGCTTCCGCCAGGGTTTCGATCAACTCGTCCGCAGAGTCTGGGGCCGGGTGAATCAGTTCAGCGACCTTTTGAAAAAAGGTGCGTTTGTCTTCCTTGTCAGGGAAGCGCGAGGGATGGGGGTCTGACACTGTCTTGGAATGCAGGACGTGCGGTAGTGAAACAAGCGATCAGGATATCAAATTGCGGATTTCCTCCGAAATCGCTGCCCAATCCTTCAGCACTCCCCTGTGACAAACCCGGCTGTTTACTGGCCCGACTTGTGCCGGCCTTCCTGCACATCACGACGCACTTCCTGCACGGTGGACAGGAAATCCCAGAACTGGCGCGCCTGCTTCTTGAACTGGTAGTCCATCTCGCCCATCTGGTCCTCGACCAGGTCGGCCATGCGGGTGTCAAAGCCTGCGGGCGGGAGTTTCAGGTAGGCCTCGGATTCGGAACCATCGCGCTCCACCGTGGCGCCGGCCTTGCGGGCAATCTTGAGCATCGCGGTGTTCTCGGACAGTGCATGGATGAACAGCATCTGCACGCCTTTGGTGCGCGCGTCCATCGCGGCGCGCTCGAACAAACGGCTGCCCAGGCCCTTGCCCCGGCCGGACTTGAGCACGGAGACGCCAAACTCGGCGCAGCTGGCCATGTTCGACGACGGCGGCGCATAGGCCACATGGGCCATCGCAATCAGCTTGAGGCTGCGGTTGTAGATGCCAAAGATCTCGTCACGCTCAAAGTTCAGCCCGTCCACATAGCGCTCGATCTGCGCGTCGCTGGCCTGGTAGCCAAAGCGCAAATAGCGGTCCTGCGCATCGAGCGCCAGCAGATGGGCGAGGATGCGCGGGCGGTGACGCTCACTGAGGGCGCGGATAGGAACCATAGAGGCGGAAGGTCGTGGCTTCTTGCCGTCGGGCTGCTGCGGGCTCTCGCCCAACCGGCCAAAGAAGGGGAAAAACGCCATCATGCCGTTGGCAACGGATGAAGGGAACCATTCTTTCGTCGTGATCATGGGGTAAATATACGGGTTAACCCGCGCATTATCAATCATGCTGCGATGCAGCATATTTCGTGCCTATGGCTTACCCCGCGCTTACAAAGGGTATTCAAAGCCCCCGGCCATGCGGCTTTGCGCCGCAAGTGGGCACTCGGGCATGCGGTTTGAAGGGCCTGTGAGCGGTCCAGCAATCGCAGCGCCGTTTGCGCTGGCGCAACATCGCCTGTGGTTCAGACCCCGGGCAATACCGGCAGCGCTGTGGTGAGCTTGACACGGTCCAGCACAAAGCTGGTCTTGCAGTCCTGCACGGCAGGGTGGCGCAGCAAGGTGTCCATCACAAAGCGGCTGTAGTGCGCCATGTCGGCGACGACCACGCGCAGCAGATAATCCATGTCCCCGGTCAGCGCCACGCATTCGACCACCTCGGGCCAGCTTTGCACGCTGGCGCGGAAGAGATCGAGCGGGTTGCGCTTGCTCGCCTCGGTGAACTTCTCCAGCCGCACATTGAGGTAGGCGGTCATCGACAGGCCCACCGCCTCGGGCTTGACCAGGGCCACATAGCGCTCGATCACGCCCACCTCTTCGAGGCGCTTGACCCGGCGCAGCACGGCGCTCGATGACAGGCCCACCTGCTCGCCCACGACGTCATAGGTCTCGCGGCCGTTGTGCTGCAGGCGCTGCAAGATGGCACGGTCGAGCTTGTCCAGGGGGTAGGCAGAGGTGGTCATGGCAGGGGTCCGGAATGTTTTTGCTGCACCGCAGCAGCGCGACACAACAGGATCACGCAATTTTAATGCTTGATTTTTAGCAAGAACACACAAATCAGGCTTTCACTGCGATTGGACTGGGATAAATCGCCAAAATGCTGCGCACCAAGATCGGTACAGTGGAGCCACAGCAGCCAGCCGACGCTGGCGCCACCCGAGACGATCCACAGGAGACCTGCGATGACAGCCGCCATTCCCCACCAGACCACCGAATTCACGACCTGGGACAACCCCATGGGCACCGACGGCTTCGAGTTCATCGAATATGCCGCGCCCGATCCGGTCGCGATGGGCAAGGTCTTCACGGCCATGGGCTTCAAGCCCGTCGCGCGCCACCGCCACAAGAACGTGACCCTATACCGCCAGGGCGAGATCAACTTCATCATCAACGCCGAGCCCGACAGCTTTGCCCAGCGCTTTGCCCGCCTGCACGGCCCCAGCGTCTGCGCCATCGCCTTCCGCGTGCAGGATGCCAAGGCCGCCTATGAGCGTGCCCTGGGCCTGGGTGCCTGGGGCTATGCCGGCCAGGCCGGCCCGGGCGAGCTGAACATCCCCGCGATCAAGGGCATTGGCGACAGCCTGATCTACCTGGTGGACCGCTGGCGCGGCAAGAACGGCGCCCAGGCCGGTGACATCGGCAACATCGGCTTCTTCGATGTGGACTTCGAGCCGCTGCCCGGCGTCAGTGCCGAAGAGGCCCTGAACCCGCACGGCCATGGCCTGACCTATATCGACCACCTGACCCACAACGTGCACCGGGGCCGCATGGACGAATGGGCGGGCTTCTACGAGCGCCTGTTCAACTTCCGCGAGATCAAGTACTTCGACATCGAAGGCCAGGTCACCGGCGTCAAGAGCAAGGCCATGACCAGCCCCTGCGGCAAGATCCGCATTCCCATCAATGAAGAGGGCAAGGAAAAGGCCGGCCAGATCCAGGAATACCTGGACATGTACAACGGCGAAGGCATCCAGCACATCGCGATGGGCTCGGACAACCTCTATGCCACCGTGGACCAGCTGCGTGCCGGCGGCGTCAAGCTGCTCGACACCATCGACACCTACTACGAGCTGGTGGACAAGCGCCTGCCCGACCACGGCGAGGATGTGGCCGAGCTGAAAAAGCGCAAGATCCTGATCGATGGCACCGGCCAGAAGCTGCTGCTGCAGATCTTCAGCGAGAACCAGCTGGGCCCCATCTTCTTCGAGTTCATCCAGCGCAAGGGCGACGATGGTTTTGGCAATGGCAACTTCAAGGCGCTGTTCGAGAGCATTGAACTCGATCAGATGCGCCGTGGGGTGCTATAGGAAAAATTGAAGGGCTGCGGCTTTGATATTCCTCAATTTGCCACGCGGCCTCTCTATACTGCGGAGCGATTTATCAATCTGGAAACAATTGTGAAACGCACCGTCACCCTCGCCGCCATTCTGTCTGGTTTCATGTTGGCTGCCAGCGCGCAGAACGCCAGCCAACCGCTGACCTTTGTGGTCCCCTACCCCGCCGGTGGACCGCTGGACACCTCGGCCCATCTGCTGGCCCAGGGCGCCGAAAAGCAACTGGGCGCCATCACGGTGGCCAACAAGCCGGGTGCCGGTGGTGCCACGGGCGCGACCTTGGTGGCCCAGGCCAAGCCCCAGGAGAACATGGTGCTGATGGGCGCGGTGGCCACGCATGCGGTGCTGCCCTACCTGGGCACACCGCCACAGTACGACGCACAAAAGGACTTCAAGCCCTTGATCCTGGTGGCGCGCGTGCCCAACGTGCTGGTGATGAAAAAGAGCCGTGCCGAGCAGCTGGGCATCAAGACCACCTCGGAGATGGTCAGCTACATCAAGGGCCACCCCGGCAGCTTGAAGATGGGTTCGGGCGGCAACGGCAGTATCGGCCATATCTCGGGCGAGATGCTCAAGTCGCTGGCCAATCTGCAGATGCCCAGCGTGCCCTACGCCGGTGCGGCCCCGGCCCAGAAGGCGCTGCTGAGCGGCGATATCGATGTGGTGTTCGACAACCTGGCCTCGGCCCTGCCGCTGATCAAGTCCGGCGAGCTGCTGGCCTTGGCCGTGACCACCTCGGACCGCAATGTGGCCCTGCCCCAGGTGCCGCCGGTGAACGAGTCGGTGCCAGGCTTTGATGTTTCTACCTGGTTTGGTGTGTTTGCCCCCGCCAGCCTGCCCGACCAGGAAGCGCAGAAGTACGCCTACGCCTTCCAGGGCGCGCTGACCGATCCGCGCTTCAAGGCCGAGTACCTGAAGATGGGCATTGCGCCCGAAGACATGCGCCTCAAGGAGCTGTCGCACTTTGTATCGCAGGAAGCACGCAAGTTTCAGTTTCTGATCAACACGATCAAGATCAAGACCAACTGAGCGCCTGCAGCCTAACAACTGCGGGTGCCCGGCTGGTCCTATAAGAGCCGGTAACACGACCCAGCAAACCGAAGGTTTGCGGTTGAGACTAGGCGTCAAGCCGCAGGCAGTACAAGCGTACGACAAGGCTTGGCAACGACGTATCAAGGGTTGTGTTGGCGGCTCCACAACGTTAGGAGCACAGCATGGGACAAGCACCCGTGGTTTATGGACAATCCGATCGCCCGCCCCGCGGCGACTACAGCCGCGCGCAGGACGACTACACCTGCGCGCAAGACTACGCCGCCTACACCGAGGCCGACCACGACACCTACCGGCGCCTGTATGCGCGCCAAAAGGCCTTGCTGCCGGGGCTGGCGAGCCAGGCCTTCATCGATGCGCTGCCCTCACTCGGCGTCGAAGACCGCATCCCGCGCTTTGAAGACATCAACCAGCGGCTGCGCCAGGCCACCGGCTGGGAGATCGTCGCGGTGCCGGGCCTGATCCCGGAGGTGCCGTTTTTCAGCCTGCTTGCCAACCGAAAATTCCCGGTCACCGACTGGATCCGCAAGCCCGAGGAGTTCGACTATGTGGTCGAGCCCGATATCTTCCACGACCTGTTCGGCCATGTGCCGCTGCTGTTCAACCCGGTGATTGCCGACTATGTGCAGCGCTACGGCCAGGGCGGGCTCAAGGCCGAGCGCCTGGGCGCCTGTGAGATGCTGAGCCGCCTGTACTGGTACACGATCGAGTTTGGCCTGATCCGCGAGCAAGGCCAGATCCGCGCCTATGGCGCCGGCATCCTGAGCTCATCGGGCGAGCTGCAGCACGCCGTCACCAGCCCGCTGCCCCAGCGCCTGCCGCTGTCCTTGGAGCGCACGATGCGCACCCGCTACAAGATCGACAGCTACCAGCAGACCTATTTCGTCATCGACGATTTCCAGCAGCTGTTTGACATGACAGAGGGCGACTTCACCCCCGTGTATGCCGCATTGCGCGGCCTGCCCGAGCTGGCAGCGGACGCCCACGACTGAGGCGCTGGGCCGGCGCTCAGCGGTAGCGCTTGCAGGTGTGCGAGGGCAGCTCGGCAAACAGCGCCTTGTACTCCTGCGCAAAGCGGCCAAAGTGCCAAAAGCCCCAGGCCAGCGCAGCGTCCGAGACGCTGCTGCCCTGCTTGATCGCGCGGCGTGCACCATTGAGGCGCACGGCGCGCAGATAGCTTTGCGGCGAGATGCCCAGCACCTCCTGGAACGAGTACTGCAAGGCGCGGCGGCTCACCGCCAGCGCCTGGCACAGGTCTTCGACCGTCAATGAGCCATCGGCGCCTGTGGCCACCACCCGCTCCCGCGCCATGCTGACGATATGCGCGCGCCGCTGGTAGGACAGCTGCTCATCGGCCTCGCTCCCCACGCCATCGCGCAGCACCGCAGCAATGGCGGCAAGCACATCGCCGGCCATCTCGTCGAGCTGCTGGGGCGGCAGGGCTTCTGGCGTGGTATCGGCCAGGCACTGCTGCATGTCGGACAGCAGAATCGGCAGGCGCCAGCGCTCATGGGCCGAGACCGGCCGCAGATGCGGCTGCGACAGCTGGGCCTGCAGCTGCTCGCGTTCGCTGGCCGTCAGATAGGGGTCCAGGCTGCCCTGGTCTACGACAAAATCGATGATCTCCAGGCCGCCGGGCGAGACAAACTCAAAGGGGCCATCGCCCGAGAACACAATCGCATGCCCCTCGCTGCAGGAGCGGTTGCAGAACATGGTGTTGCCCGGAATGCTGCTGGGCAGGCCGATGGCCAACTGCCCGGCGCGCAAGGCACCGGTCTGGTGCAGCGCCTGGCTGGAGAACTCGCGCCAGGCCTGGATAGGCCCCAGGTGCAAGCTGGTGACCCGGCCCTCAAAGCTGCCGGCCGACAGCTGCTCATAGCGCTGGTTCCAGCCCTGCAGCAAGGCCGCCTGCTCATCGACATCACAGGTCTGCGCCACCTGCGCAGTCGCGCAGCGCTCAGCACGGAGGCTGCTCAGCGCGGGCGATGGACAAGGGGCGCTCAGGGACATGGCGGCGCAATGGCGTGGCTAGGCATACAGGCATGGTCATGCAAAAAGCGCACCAAGGTCAACCCAGCCTTCCCCTTAGCCAGATTTGCCGAAATCGGATAGAGCCCGGAGCCCATCTTTGCCACCATCGGGGAGACCACAGACAACAAGGCAGGCCATGGCCCAAACCCCCAACCCCGCAGGCGCCAGCGCCGCGCACCCAAGCAACTATTTCGAGCAGCGCCAGCTCAAGCGCGGGGCAGCCGGCTGGCTGCTGCTGGTCGGCCTGGGCGTGGCCTATGTCATCTCGGGCGACTATGCCGGCTGGAACTTCGGCCTCAAGACCGGCGGCTGGGGCGGCCTGCTGGTGGCCTCGGCGCTGATGGCGACGATGTACACCTGCATGTGCTTTGCGCTCGCTGAGCTCGCCACCATCGCGCCCACGGCGGGCGGCGGCTATGGCTTTGCCCGGCGCGCCTTTGGGCCCTGGGGCGGTTTTCTCTGCGGCGTCGCCATCCTGATCGAATACGCGATTGCACCGGCGGCGATTGCCACCTTTATCGGCGCCTACTGCCAGTCGCTGTTCGGCATCGATGGCTGGATGGTCTACCTGGGCTTTTATGCCGTGTTTCTGGGCATCCACATCTATGGCGCGGGTGAAGCCCTGCGCCTCATCTTTGCCGTCACCGCGCTGGCAGTCGTTGCGCTCGTGGTCTTCATCGTCGCGATGGTGCCGCATTTCCAGCTCAGCAACCTGTTTGACATCGCCCCTACCGACGCCTGGGGCGCCAGCAGCTTTTTGCCCTTTGGCTACATCGGCATCTGGGCCTGCATCCCCTATGGCATCTGGTTCTTTCTGGCGGTAGAAGGCGTGCCCCTGGCCGCCGAAGAAGCGCAGGACCCGCGCCGCGATCTGCCGCGCGGCCTGATCGGCGCCATCGCCGTGCTGGTGCTGTTCTGCGGCCTGATCCTGGTGCTGGCGCCAGGCGGCGCGGGGGCTGCGGCCTTGATGAACTCGGGCAACCCGCTGGTCGAGGCGCTGGAATCCAGCAAGGTGCTGGGTGGCCCCACCTGGATCAGCCGCTTTGTGAACTTTGTCGGCCTGGCCGGCCTCATTGCCAGCTTCTTCTCGATCATCTACGGCTACTCGCGCCTGGTGTTTGCGATGTCGCGCGCCGGCTACCTGCCCCGGTGCCTGTCGTTGACCACGCAGCGCAAGACCCCGTACCTCGCACTGCTGGTGCCCGGCGCGATCGGCTTTGCGCTGTCGCTGACCGGCCAGGGCGATCTGCTGATCCTTGTCGCGGTGTTTGGCGCCACGATCTCCTACGTGATGATGATGGCCGCGCATATCTGGCTGCGCATCAAGGAGCCGAACCTGCCGCGCGCCTACCGCACGCCCGGCGGCGTCTTCACCTCGGGCATCGCGCTGGTGCTGGCCTGCATCGCCGTGGTGGCCGGCTTTCTGGTGGACCCCCGGGTTCTCATCGGCGCCCTCATCGTTTACGCTGTCTTCGTTGCCTACTTTGCGCTGTACAGCCGCCACCACCTGGTGGCCGACGCCCCCGGCGAGACAACCCCCTGAGGAAGCGCTGCGACCATGCCCTACTCCCATACCGTGGGCGCCGAGCGCCATCTGTTTGCATCGCTGCGCGAGCTGATGGCCAAGGCCACGCCGGCCCGCTCGGGCGATCACTTGGCCGGCGTCGCGGCCCGCCATGACACCGAGCGCGTTGCCGCACAGATGGCGCTGGCCGATCTGCCGCTCGCGCACTTTCTGCAAGAGGCGCTGGTGCCCTATGAGAGCGACGAGGTCACCCGCCTGATCATCGACAGCCATGAGCGCGCTGCCTTTGCGCCGGTCGCGCATCTGACGGTGGGCGGCTTTCGCGACTGGCTGCTGTCGGACGCCGCCAACGAGGCGAGCTTGCGCGCACTGGCACCGGGCCTGACCCCGGAGATGGTGGCCGCCACCTCCAAGCTCTGCCGCAACCAGGACCTGATTTTGATCGCGCAGAAATGCCGCGTGGTCACGCGCTTTCGCAATACCATCGGCCTGCCTGGCCGCATGTCCACCCGGCTGCAGCCCAACCACCCTACCGACGACCCCTCGGGCATTGCCGCCAGCCTGCTCGACGGCCTGATGTACGGCAATGGCGATGCGGTCATCGGCATCAACCCGGCCAGCGACAGCATTGCTGCCGTCAGCACCTTGCTCTTCATGCTCGACGAGGTGATCCAGCAGTACCAGATCCCCACCCAGTCCTGCGTGCTGACCCATGTGACCACCAGCATCGAGGCCATTGGCCGGGGCGTGCCGGTGGACCTGGTGTTCCAGTCCATCGCCGGCACCGAGGCTGCCAACCGCAGCTTTGGCCTGGACCTGGCCCTGCTGCAGGAAGGCTATGACGCGGCGCAGAGCCTGGCGCGCGGCAGCATCGGCAACAACGCCATGTACTTTGAGACCGGCCAGGGCAGCGCGCTGTCGGCCGGCGCCCACCATGGGCTGGACCAGCAGACCTGCGAGGCGCGCGCCTATGCGGTGGCCCGCAGGTTCGAGCCGCTGCTGGTCAACACCGTGGTCGGCTTTATCGGCCCCGAGTACCTCTACGACGGCAAGCAGATCATCCGCGCAGGGCTCGAAGACCATTTCTGCGGCAAGCTGCTGGGCCTGCCGATGGGCTGCGACATCTGCTACACCAACCATGCGCAGGCCGACCAAAACGACATGGATGTGCTGCTGACCCTGTTTGGCGTGGCCGGCATCAATTTCATCATGGGCATCCCCGGCTCGGACGACATCATGCTGAACTACCAGACCACCTCCTTCCACGATGCGCTCTACCTGCGCAAGACCCTGGGCCTACGGCCTACGCCGGAGTTCGAGGCCTGGCTGCAGACCATGGGCATTGCCCAGTCTGCTGGGTCGGGCCCGGGCCTGCGCCTGGCCGCTGACCTGCCCGCGCCTTTTTCGCAAGCGCTGGCCCAGCTCAACTGAAGCGCCCCATGTCCCCACGCCCTTCTGCCCCAGCCGCCCTGCCCGCCCCAGCCGAGCCCGGGAGCACCACCGTCACCCCCAACCCCTGGGAGCGCCTGCGCCAGTTCACCAGCGCCCGCATTGCGCTGGGCCGCGCCGGCACCAGCCTGCCCACGCGCGCGCACCTGGACTTTGCCCTCGCCCATGCCCAGGCACGCATGGCCGTGCATACCGAGCTTGACATGGACCCGCTCGCAGGCGAACTACAAGCGCTGCACACCCAGCCGGTGCTGCGCCTGCACAGCGCAGCCCAAGACCGCCCCACCTACCTGCAGCGCCCGGATCTGGGCCGGCGCCTGAGCGCCGAGTCGCGGGCTCTGCTCCAGGGCTTGACCGCTGCCCAGGCCGATGTGGTATTTGTCGTCGCCGATGGCCTGTCCTCGCTGGCCATCGAGCGCAATGCCTTGCCCTTTCTGCGCCAGATGCTGCCGGCGCTGGCCGAGCAGTGGCGCGTCGGCCCGATCACGGTGGTGCGCCATGCCCGGGTGGCGCTGGGCGACGAGATTGGTGCGGCACTGGGCGCCTCGCTGGTGGTGGTGCTGATCGGTGAGCGCCCGGGCCTGAGCTCCCCGGACAGCATGGGCCTGTACATGACCTGGCAGCCCCGCCCGGGCATGACCGATGAGGCGCGCAACTGCATCTCCAATGTGCGCGAGCAGGGGCTGAGCTATGCGCAGGCGGTGCACAAGCTGCGCTACCTGATGCAGCAGGCGCGCCAGCGCCAGCTCTCGGGCGTGCAGCTCAAGGACGAGTCCGACACGCTGGCCGCGCCCCAAGAGGCCCGCCAGGCCTTTATGCTGGGCAGCAGCGGCCCGCAAACGCCCCGCTGACACCTGGGTGCCAGCGCCAGGCACGCCGCGTCTGCTAGGCTGGTGGTCTTGCCCCTTCGCCTGCGCCACCATGTCCGCCTCCACCGCTTCGCTGCCTGCCGATCTCCAGTTCATCGAGCGCGGCTGGCTGTCGGCCAACAACACGGTATTTGTGCGC
Source organism: Comamonas sp. MYb69 (assembly GCF_037479315.1). Classification (NCBI taxonomy): domain Bacteria; kingdom Pseudomonadati; phylum Pseudomonadota; class Betaproteobacteria; order Burkholderiales; family Comamonadaceae; genus Comamonas; species Comamonas sp. MYb69. The sequence continues at coordinate 395,889 of NZ_JBBGZG010000001.1, read as the reverse complement.
GGCACCACGGCGGTGGTCGATACCGGCTACTGCAGCCATGCCGCGCAGACCGTGGCGCTCGTCGAGGCCAGCCTGCAAGGCGCGCCGCTGCAGCGCATCGTCAACACCCATTTGCACAGCGACCACTGCGGCGGCAATGCCGCCTTGCAGCAGCGCTGGCCCCAGGCCCGCACCAGCATTGCGCCCGGCCATGCGCAGGCGGTCGCCGATTGGGACGAGCACCAGCTGAGCTACCGCCCCACCGGCCAGGACTGCCCGCGCTTTCAGATGGACGAGCTGCTGCAGCCGGGCACAGAGATCACGCTCGGTGAGCAGCGCTGGCAGATCCATGCCGCGCCCGGCCATGACCCGCATTCGGTGATTCTGTTCGAGCCCGCCTCAGGCATCCTGATCTCGGCCGACGCGCTCTGGGAGAACGGCTTTGGCGTGGTCTTTCCGGAGATCGAAGGCACGGCAGCGTTTGACGAGGTGGCCGCCACGCTGGATGTGATCGAGCGCCTGCAGCCGCGCCTGGTGCTGCCGGGTCACGGCAGTGCCTTCAGCGATGTCGGGAGTGCCTTGCACACCGCCCGCCAGCGGCTGGAGCGCTTTGTGCAAAGCCCCGAGCGCCATGCGCTCTATGCTGCCAAGGTGCTGCTCAAGTACAAGCTATTGGAGTGGCAGCAGCTGCCCTTGGTGCAAGTGCAGACCTGGCTGGCCGCCACGCCCTACTATGGGCTGCTGCACCAGCGCTACTTTGCAGACCAGGACCTGGCGCAGTGGCATGCATCGCTGGTGGCCGACCTGGAACGCTCAGGCGCCGCGCGGCGCGAGGGCGCGCTGCTGGTCAACCAGTAAGCGCGCTTACGTCACCATCCGCCCGATCAGGGCAGCTCTTTGGACAGGTCCGGCTCGCCCTCGGGCTTGGGCCCCACCGAGCCCAGGCGCGCACGCAGCGACTGGGGCTGGCCGGTCAGAATCGCGGCATAGCTGGTGGTGTTGGAGAGCACCTTTTTCACATAGTCGCGCGTCTCGGCAAAAGGCACGTTCTCGGCCCAGATGGCGCCGTCCAGCACCGGGCCATTGCGCCAGTTGCGCGGCCGGCCGGGGCCGGCGTTGTAGCCGGCAGCCGCCAGCGCCATCGAGCCATCAAAATCGTCCAGCGCGAGTTTGAGGTAGGCGGTGCCCAGGGTGATGTTGGTGTCGCGGTCATTGATGCTGGCCGGCGTGAAATCGGTCATACCGATCTTGCGGGCGGTCCAGCGGGCGGTGGCCGGCATGATCTGCATCAGACCCGAGGCACCGACGCCCGAGCGCGCATCCATGATGAAACGGCTTTCCTGGCGGATCAGACCATAGACATAGGCGGGATCCAGGCCAATCTCGCGCGAGCGGTTCACCACGGCCTCCTTGAACGGCATCGGGTAGCGCTGGCCCACATCGACCACGGTCTTGGTGCGCTCGCTGGTGTTGATGCAGCGGTCCCAGATCTGGCGCTGGCAGGCCAGCTCGGCAGCGGCCAGCAACTGGGCATCGTCCATGCCGCCGCGCTGGTGCAGGTTGGTCATGTAGTTCCACTCGCGCACCCCTTCGCTGCGCAGCCCCAGCTGGATCGCATAGAGTGCACGTGCCAGGCCCGCACTGCTGCGCACCGCCTGGCGCGCCTGCTCGTCGATGGCCACCGGCTGCGACGGGATGACGATGGGCTGGCCCAGCTCCTCCTGCGCCAGCTGCTCATAAAAGCCCTGTGTGCCGGCAATCTTTTGCAGCAGCTGGCGCGACTGCTGGGTCTGCGCCTCGCTGATGCGGCCCGCCTGCAAGGCCTTGGCCTGCCAGTACATCCAGGTCGGGTCTTCGCGCTCCTCGGCGCTCATCGCCTCGATGCTCTTGCGCACCTGCTGCCACTGGCCGGCGCGCAGCGCGGCACGGGTCTTCCAGGCCAGCAGGTCGTCGCTCAGGTTGGATTCCTTGCTCACCTTGGCAAAGCTGGCCATCGCATCGGGCGACAGGCGCGTCGCCTGGGTCTTGCCGATCACGCCCCAGACCCAGTCGCGGCGCGGCTGCGTCAGCAGCTCGTTCCAGCGGCTTTCCATCAGGCTGGCGGCGCCATCGGGGTTGTCTGCGGCGATCTTGATCAGCCCCAAGGTGGCCAGCTCCTGCTGCTCCTTGGACGAGGTCTTGGCCTTGGCCGTCAAAAACTTGCTGGGCGACTGCAGCATGGTCGCAAAGGCGGGCAGCTGCATCGGGGCCACCACCTCCACCGCAGCGCGGGCGGCGCGCGGGCGGCCCGTCTCCATGGTCTGCCGCGCTCGGCGCCAGATATCGTCGGCCTGCAGGCCGCCGGCCGAGAACAGCTCCGAGGCCGCCAGGTTGCAGCCGTCTTCCGAGTCGCGCTGCGCATACCAGTTGCTCTTGACCGTGCTGGCCAGCGGCTCGCGCTCGCCGCCCTTGGCCAGATCGATCACCGCCGCATAGCAGCGCAGCTCGCGGTCATCGCCCATACGGAAGGCCGGGTACATTGCATCGAAATTGCTCCAGTCGCGGCGCTGGCCCAGGAGGCGCAGCCAGTCGTTGCGCAGCCGGTCTTCCTGGTAGGTGCCGGCCCAGCGGGTCAAAAAGGCCTGCACCTCGTCCTGCGTGGCTTCGTTCAGGCGGGCGCGCAGCTCCCAGTACGCGGCCCAGGGCTCGAGCACATGGCCGCGCGCGCCGGGCAAGAGCTGGGTCAGCTTGCTTTTCTCGCGCTTGCGAAAGGCCTGCTGCATGTCGACGATCACATCGTCGTTGACCATACCGCTGCTGACCGACGGGCTCGACTGCAGCTGCACCGGCGTTTGTACCGAGGCGGGCGCGGCCGTTGCGCCCTGCAAAATCGTCTGGGCGGCCAGCGGCAGCGCGCTCCAGGCCAGCAAGGCCGCCATCAAGGGGGTAAGCAAAACATTCCGAGGCATAGCCGATCCAGGTTGTGAGACAGCGGCGCTGTAGAGCGGCGCCCAGGTGATCCCTAAAATCATACACATCGCCTGACGCGCCAGCGGTACCAAAGGCTGCAATACCCGGCCTCCTCTTACATGCGCTTACGGAAACTGCCGCAATATGTAAAAAAGCTATCTGGTTTTCACGGTAGCCAATTTGCTGGGAACGTCACTTTTGGCTGTCAGAATGGTTGACCCAGCGTGTTTCTGTAGGGATATTTGCAATGGATAAAAAAGCCGTGCGCCAAGCGCTCATTGAACAGCGTCTGCATATGCCCGATCGTCTGGAGCGCGCCGAACAGCTCCAGCAAGTCCTGCGTTTTTGGCTGATGGAGCGCCAGGATGCCGTGATCGGCGCCTACTGGCCGATCAAGGGCGAGTTCGACCCGCTGCCCGCGCTGCACCGCTGGAAGGAAGACGGTGCGCTGATGGATGAGCCCAAGCTGCGCCGCATCGCCCTGCCGGTGGTGAACAAGCAGCACAAGACCTTGAGCTTCCACGCCTGGTACCCCGGTTGCCCGATGGAGATGGACGCCTACGACATCCCCAAGCCGCAAAATACCGAGCTGGTCGTGCCCACCCTGCTGTTTGTGCCCTGCGTGGGCTATGGCCCGGGTGGCTACCGCCTGGGCTATGGCGGCGGTTTTTATGACCGCACGCTGGCCGCGCTGGAGCCGCGCCCCTTCACCGTCGGCCTGGGCTTTACCAATGGCTTTGTCGATGACTTCGAGCCCGAAGCGCATGACCTGCCGCTCGACGCCATCCTCAACGACAACGGCGTGGTCTGGCCCCTGGGCGATTCGTAGCCGCTGGCGGGCCCGTTTGGGGGCTTGCGCATACGGTATAAGTCGCTCTGTACCTTCATTCATCAATCGGTTGAGATCATGCTGCAGCTTTATATCGGCAATAAAAATTACTCCTCCTGGTCCATGCGCGCCTGGGTGCTACTGCGCCAGGCGGGTATTCCTTTTGAAGAGAAGTTTGTCCGCTTCGACGGTTTTGACAGCCAGTCCGAGTTCAAGCGCACGATGACCGCCATCAGCCCCACCGGCACGGTGCCGCTGCTGCGCGATGGCGACATCAGCGTCTGGGACAGCCTGGCGATTGCCGAATATGCGGCGGAACAATACCCGGACAAGCAGCTGTGGCCCAAGGACAAGGCGGCCCGCGCCAGCGCCCGCAGCATCTGCGCCGAGATGCATGGCGGCTTCACCGCCCTGCGCAGTGCCTGCCCGATGAACATCGAGGCCGACCTGGCCGAGGTGGGCCGCATCGTCTGGCGCGACAATGCCGCTGTGCGCAAGAATGTCGAGCGCCTGTGCAGCATGTGGAGCCACCTGCTGGCCCAGCATGGCGGCCCCATGCTGTTTGACCAGTTCAGCATTGCCGATGCCTACTACGCGCCGGTGTGCTCGCGCCTCAAGACCTACCAGTTGCCCATCCCCGGCGAGATCGCCGCCTATATCGAGCGCGTGCACCAGCTGCCCGGCGTCAAGGCCTGGATTGATGCGGCGCTGGCCGAGCAGGACTTTGTCGCGGTGGACGAGCCCTACCGCGCAGAGCGCTGAGCATCGTCGGCCTTTGCGCAGTGTCTGGCACCGCGCTGTTGGGGTGCCAGAGCACGGGCATCGGCCGCCTGGTGGTCAAAGCACTTGGGGCCGGTACACCCGCGCATCCAGCGGCGCATTGATGCTGATCAGGTAGACAAAGCGCTCGTCCTCGGGCAGCAGGCCCTGGATCGCTTCAAACAGCTCGGCATGCGCCAGGTTCTGGCGCAACAGCGCCTCCACCTGGGGCGCATCCGCCGTCCAGGCGCTGCGCCGCAGTGCGCGCTCTGCGACCTCTTCTGCGCCGAGGAGCGCATGCACATAGACCAGCTCATGGGCCATCGTCTGCCACTGCGCAGCAGACACCTGCCCGCTGCGCAGCACATGGTCTTGCAGGGCCTCTTCGGTCGCAGTTTGCTGGCTCTCGCGCTGCGCATCGTAGGCGGCCTGCCATTGCGGCTCGGTCAAGGTCGGTAGGGCACTGCCCAGGGCGGCGGCATCCTGCAAAGCCATGCGCTTCCAGGCCTCCAGACCAGGCATGGGCTGCGACAGCTGAAAGTCCATCATCTCCGCGTACATGCGGGCATTGAGCTGGCGCAGATTCCTGGGCGTGGCCGCAACCACCGCAGATTGCAAGGGCCGCGCCTCCAGCCACTGGGCCAGGTCCTGCATGGCCGTATCGCGTGAAAACTGGCGGTACTGCACATGGTTGGGGTAGTGCTCGGCATGGAACACCGGGTTGGTGCCCGCGCCCAGCGCTGCACCATTCTCATAAAACCGGACCACATCTGCGCAGAAGTAGCGGTCTGCCAGTTCCATCACCAAGGCCAGACTGCCGTTGTGCGGATGCGTGCCCGCCCAGATCTTGATTCCAGGCATTTCATCCACCGTGTAGCGCCCGGCCGATGCATAGCCCAGCGCCTTGAACTCCTGCATCACGCGGCGCACCTGCGGGTCGCTGAACTGCAGCTTTTCCAGCTGCATCGTGATGCGCGCCACCACGCCTTGCTGCGCACTGCCCAGCGCCTGCACATGTTTGAGCATGCGCGAAAAATACCAGCGAATGCCGAACTTGAGCAGCACAAACAGACCGACAAACGTCAATGCGATGGTTACCAGCACCACGCCCATGGTTGTCCACATAAATCCCTCCCTCTTTGTCTTATTTCGAATCAGCCTATCGGGCCAACCGAGCAGCATAGCGAGGAAGTGCGGCTGATGCAAAGCGCCGGGGACCTGTGGGCGGCCACTACGCAGCCTTCGCCCGACGTCAGGCCAAGCTGCGGCCAGGCTGGCGGGCCCGGTCCAGGCTGGCCTGCAGGGCCTCGGCCAGCTGCTGGGCCACCAGCTTGACCACCGGGCCTGGCGGGCGCGTGGCATCGACGGCCACGCTGATGCTCTGGGGCTCGGCGCCCTGGTCGCGGATGGGGATAAAAACCAGCGTACCGGCCGCCAGCTCAGGCGCGACATCGAGCTGCGAGGTAAAGATCAGGCGCTGCCCGCCCAGCGCCAGCTGCTTGACCAGCTGCAGCGAATTGCTCTCGACAAAGCCGCGCGCATCCTTGAACAGCCAGCTGTACTGCGCCTCCAGCAGGCGGCGGATGGTGATGGCGCGGCTTTGCAGTGCGATCGGATAGGCGGTCGCTTCCTGAAAACTGACGCTCTTGCGACCGGCCAGCGCATGGCCCGGCGCCACAACACAGCCCAGCGGCAGCTGGGCTTGCCACAGCACCAGCAGCTCACGGCGCGGCGCCAGGTTGAAGATGGCGGCCAGGTCGGCCTTGCCGGTCATCAGCGCCGTCTCGGCATCGTCCGGGGTGCTCAGCTCTACCGACAGGCTGACCAGGGGATGCTGGGCATTGAGCGCCTCGATCAGCGCGGGCAACACGCCGGTGGCATGGCTGTCCATCGCCACCAGCGACACATGGCCCTGGTGGATGCCCTGGATGCGCCGCACCTCGGCCACCATGCGGGTCTCATCCTGGCGCCAGCGCCGGGCCATCGTGATCAGCGCATCGCCCGAGGCCGTCAGCCGCATGCCCCTGGGCATGCGCTCAAAGAGCGGCACACCCAGCTCTTCTTCCAGCGCCAGAATCTGGCGGTTGATCGCCGATGCAGCCACATGCAACTCGCGCGCGGCTTTCTGGATCGAGCCCGAACGGGCCACCTGGTCGGCATAGCGCAAAGCGGTAGGGACAAGCGAATGGCGCATCGGTTGGGGTCTCCGGAATGCGGCGATTGTACTAATTTTGCGTATGCAGCATTGCCAAACCTATGATGGACGGCAATGGTCTGCAGGCCTAGCATGGCCCGCATGACGCCTGCCCAACGCCTCGACCACCTCAACCATTGCAGCCCTGACGAGTTCTGCGCGGCCCTGGCCGACATCTGGGAGCATGCGCCCTGGGTGGCGGCGCAGACCGTGGCGCTGCGCCCCTTTGCCAGCGCTGATGCCTTGCACAGCGCCATGCTGGCGGTGGTCGCCCGGCTCGACGAGCCGGCACGCATCCGCTTTTACGCCGGCCACCCGGAGCTGGGCGGCGCGCTGGCCCGGCAGGGGGCGATGAATGCCGCATCCACCGACGAGCAGGCGAGCCTGGGCCTGGGCCAGCTGCAGGCGGCCGAGGCCCAGCGCTGGGATGGCCTCAACCGCGCCTACCGCGAACGCTTTGGCTTTCCCTTCATTCTCTGCATCCGCCAGCACAGCCTGGCATCGGCCTTGCTTGTGTTCGAGCAGCGCCTGGGCCACACGCGGCAGATGGAGCTGCAACTGGCACTGAACGAGATTGCCGCCATCAGCCGCCTGCGGCTGGCGCGCTACCTGCAGGCCAGCGATCCCGCCCCGGCCCCCAGCCATTGATTTTTCAGGAGTGTTCATCATGCATCGTCGTCACTGCTTTTTCAGCCTGGCCGCAGCGCTGGGTCTCCTGGCCTTCGGTGCCCAGGCCCAGACCCAGACCGCCAGCTACCCCAACCACCCCGTCAAGCTGATGGTGGCCCTGCCCGCGGGCGGCGGTGTCGACATGATTGCGCGCCTGGTCGGCCAGCAGCTGCAGGCCAGCACCGGCCAGCCGTTCATCGTCGACAACCGCGCGGGCGCCTCCGGCCGCATTGGCCTGCCGGTGGTCGCCAAGGCCAGCCCCGATGGCTACACCTTGATGGCCTCGCCCGCGTCCTTCCTGACCACCAACAAAAGCATCTTCAAGGACCTGCCCTATGACCCGCAGGCCGACTTTGCGCCCATCACCAAGCTCGCCAACCAGGCCATGGTGCTGGTGGTCAAGGACCGCAAGAAATTCCCCAACGCTGCAGCCGTGCTGGCCGCCGCCAAGGCCCAGCCGACCCTCGTGACCTATGCCAGCTCGGGCGAAGGCAGCCCCCAGCACCTGGCAGCGCTGATGTTCGAGACCCGGGGCCATCTGCAGATGACGCATGTGCCCTACAAAGGCGGTGCCCTCGCCATCAACGACATGCTGGGCGGCAATGTGGATCTGCTGTTTGCGCCGCTGCCCGAGGCCCTGCCCCACCTCAAGTCCGGCAAGCTCAGCGCGCTGGCGCTGATGAGCGACAAGCGCTCACCCTTGATTGCCGAGGTGCCAACCATGGCCGAGGCCGGTATCCCCGACATGGTGATGCAGACCTGGATCGGTCTGCTGGCCCCGGCGCGCACACCGCGCCCCATCGTCGATGCGCTCAACCGCCAGGTGCAGGCCATCTTGCTGCGCGACGATATCCGGCAGCAGCTGCAGGATGTGGGCATGGAAGTGGCACCCACCACGCCGGAGCAGTTCCAGCACACCATTGCGCAGGAGATCAGCCTGCATGCGCAGCTGGTCAAGGCCGCAGGTCTGGTGCCGCAATAAAAAACCAGGAACCGGGGCTGGCCCCTGGTCCTGGTCTCTTTGCGGCGTGGCTGCCTGGCTGCCGGTGTTCAGCAGCCTTTGCCTGACCGGCGCTCAGATCCCCTTGGACGAGGGGTTGGCAAAGGCATCGCGCGTCTCGGCGTTCAGCGGGTAGTTGATGTTGATGCCCTTGGGCGCAATCGGTGACATGAACCAGCGGTTGTAGAGCTTTTCCATCTCGCCCGATTGCATCAGGCCCGAGACGGTCTCGTCCACCAGTTGCTTGAAGGCCGGGTCGTCATTGCGCAGCATCAGCGCCTGGTTTTCGGTGCGCAGGCTCTCGCCCACGATCTCGTAGTTCTGCGGGTCACGCGCATTGGCGATCTGGCCGGCCAGCAGGATGTCGTCCAGCACAAAGGCGGCGGCCTTGTCGCCCTGCACCAGCAGGAAGGACTCGGTATGGTCCTTGCCCGGCACATTGGTGATGTCGAGCTTGCTGGCCCGGTCGGCCTGGCGCAGCAGGCGGAACGAGGTGGTGCCGGTGGTGGTGGCGACCGATTTGCCCTGCAGATCGGCAATGCCCTTGATGCCCGAGCTCTTCTTGACCAGCATGCGCACGTTGTAGCGGAAGATGTCCGGCGAGAAGGCCACCTGCTTTTGGCGCTCCACCAGGTTGGTGGTCGAGCCGCACTCCAGATCGACGGTGCCGTTTTGCACCAGCGGGATGCGGTTGGCCGAGGTGACCGCCTGGTAGTTCACCTTCAGCTCGGGCAGTTGGAGTTTGGTTTTGATCGCGTCCAGAATATGCGCGCAGATATCCATGCTGTAGCCGATGGGCTTGAGGTTGGCGTCCAGGTAGGAGAAGCCGAACGAGGCCTCGCGGTAACCCAGCGTGATCGCGCCCGAGCTCTTGATCTTGTCCAGCGTGCTGCTGCTTTGCGCCATCGCGCCCGCAGAGGCACACACCAGCGCAGCCAGCGCCACCGCGCGCTTCACACCCATTTTTCCTTGCATATCCTGATCCTCCTGGCACCCCATCGGTACCGGCCAATGCCTTGCGGCGTTTTAGAACTTTTGCTCCTTTTTTATTTTTTTTGGATCATATGTTCCATGCCGCACAATGGCTACCCGTGATTTCCCTAAATCTGAAGAAAGACCCGCCGCCATGGGCGTAATCGACCAATTGCGAGACCGCTTTGCCTCCCTGAGCCCGTCGCTGCAGCAAGTGGCGCGCTATGTGCTTGACCACCCCAATGAGGTGGTGACGCAATCGATGCGCACCGTGGGCCAGCATGCCCAGGTGCCCCCCACCACCTTGGTGCGCTTTGCCCAGACCTGCGGCTTTGAAGGCTGGAACCCGTTCAAGCAGGCGCTGACCGCCGATATGGGCCTGGCCAGCGAGGCGGGCAACCAGTACGGTGAGCGCGCCCGCAGCCTGCTGGGCCGCGCGCAGGACCAGCAGCTCACCGCCGAGATGTTTGCCATGCAGCGCAGCAACCTGGATGTGACCGAGCAGCACAGCGCGGCGCGCCTGCTGACCGCCGCCCAGCTGCTGGAGACGGCCGACCAGGTGCATGTGATGGGCATGCGCGCCTGCTTTCCGGTGGCCTTCTCGCTGGTCTATGTCTACCGCCTGTTTCGCCGCTCGGTGCACCTGCTCGAAGGCATGGGCGGCGTGCGCGAGATGCAGCTGCGCGCCATCGATGCGGGCGATGCGCTGGTCGCCATCAGCTTTGCGCCCTACTCGCAAGAGACCGTGCATGCGGTGGAACTGGCCCGCGCATGCGGCTGCAAGGTGCTGGCCCTGACCGACAGCCTGGCCTCGCCCCTGTCGCTGGCCGCCGATGAAACCCTGCTGTTTGCCGTCAACAGCCCCTCCTTCTTCCCCTCGGTCACCGCCGCCCAGGCATTGTCCGAGTCGCTGCTGGAAGTGCTGGTCAGCCGCGCCGGCCCGCAGGCCGTGGCCCGCATCGATGCAGCCGAAGGCGAGCTGCACGACAGCGGCGTCTATGTGCAGCCGGTACGCAAGTAAACTCGCACGATGAATACATACATGGTCGGCGGCGCAGTGCGGGACCGCCTCTTGGGACTGCCGGTGAATGACCACGACTGGGTGGTGGTGGGCACCACGCCCGAGGCCATGCTGGCCCAGGGCTTTGTGCCGGTCGGCAAGGATTTCCCGGTGTTTCTGCACCCGCGCACGCATGAGGAATATGCGCTGGCCCGCACCGAGCGCAAGTCCGGCCGGGGCTACCGGGGATTCAGCATCGCCACCTCGCCCGATGTGACCCTGGAGCAGGACCTGGCCCGGCGCGACCTGACCATCAATGCGATGGCCGCGCCCGTCGACTGGAATGGCAGCGGCCCGGTGACCGACCCCTATGGCGGCCAGGCCGATCTGCAGGCCCGGGTGCTGCGCCATGTGACCGACGCCTTCCGCGAAGACCCGGTGCGCATCCTGCGCCTGGCACGCTTTGCGGCGCGCTTCCAGGATTTTTCCGTCGCCCCGGAAACCGTAGCGCTGATGCGCCAGATGGTCGCCGATGGCGAGGTCGATGCGCTGGTGCCCGAGCGCGTCTGGCAGGAGCTGGCACGCGGCCTGATGGAGGCCCGGCCCTCACGCATGTTCGAGGTGCTGCGCGATTGCGGCGCCCTCGCCCGCCTGCTGCCCGAGCTGGACCGCCTCTGGGGCGTGCCCCAGCGCGCCGACTACCACCCCGAGGTGGACACCGGCATCCACGTGATGATGGTGCTGGACCGCGCCGCCGAGCTGGACGCCGCGCTGCCCGTGCGCTGGGCCTGCCTGGCGCATGACCTGGGCAAGGGCACCACCCCAGCCGATGTGCTGCCCCGCCATATCGGCCATGAGGAGCGCAGTGTGGAGCTGGCCCGCAAGCTGCAGCAGCGCCTGCGTGTGCCCAGCGACTGCGCCGAGCTGGCGCTGATGGTCGCCGCCGAGCACGGCAATATCCACCGCAGCCCGGGCATTGCGCCCGCTGCCGTCGTGCGCCTGCTCGAACGCTGCGACGCCTTTCGCAAACCCGAGCGCTTTGGCCAGGCCCTGCTGGCCTGCCAGTGTGATGCCCAAGGGCGGCTGGGGCTGCAAGACAAGCCCTACCCGCAGCGCGCCCAGCTGCTGCGTCTGCTGGCCGCCGCGCAGGCCGTCAGCACCAAGGAGGTGGCAGAACGCGCAGCCCGCACAGGCCGCCAAGGCGCCGAGATTGGCGCGATGGTGCATGAGGCGCGCTGCCAGGCGGTGGCACAGGTGGTGGCGGCCGACGCTGCCCCGGGCGCTACAACTGCGCAGCCTTGAGCAGCTGCGGCGCCGGGTCAGGCACTGCCAGGTCAAGCCAGCGGCGCCGCCACCGAATGCAGCAGCACCGGCACCGCACCATCGCCGTTGACACTTTCCAGCTGCACGCCAAAGCCCCACAGGCGCGCGGCGTGCTTGAGCACTTCCTGCACATCGTCGGACAGCGGGCGGCCCTGGTACTGGGTGTGGCGCAAGGTCAGGCAGCGGTCGCCGCGCAGGTTCACGTTCCAGACCTGGATATTGGGCTCGCGCGCGCCCAGGTCGTACTGCTGTGACAGCGTCTGGCGCAGGTTGCGGTAGCCGTCTTCGTTGTGGATGGCGCTGACCAGCAGCTCGCGCTCGCTGGCGTCATCATGGATGGAAAAAAGGCGCATGTCGCGCATCAGCTTGGGGCTCAGGTACTGGCCGATAAAGCTCTCGTCCTTGTAGTTCTGCATGGCATGGTGCAACGCCGGCAGCCAGGGCGTGCCGGCCAGATCGGGGAACCAGCGCCGGTCTTCGTCGCTCGGGTGCTCGCAGATGCGCTGGATGTCGCGGTACATCGCAAAGCCCAGCGCGTAGGGGTTGATGCCGCTGTAGGCGCGGTGGCCGGCAGGCGGCTGGTAGATCACATTGGTGTGCGAGGACAGCCATTCGATCATCACCCCGTCGGTGAGCCAGCCCTCGTCATACAAGGTGTTGAGCAAGGTGTAGTGCCAGAAGGTGGCCCAGCCCTCGTTCATCACCTGGGTCTGGCGCTGCGGGTAGAAGTACTGGGCGATCTTGCGCACAATGCGCACCACCTCGCGCTGCCAGGGCTCCAGCAGCGGGGCGTTCTTCTCGATGAAGTACAGCAGGTTTTCTTCGGGCTCCTTGGGAAAGCGCTCATGGTGCTGGGCCGGGCTGTTCTTGTCCGGGCGCGCCGGCAGGGTGCGCCACAGCTCGTTGACCTGCTGCTGGGCATAGGCCTCGCGCTGCTCGCGCTCGGCGCGCTCGCGCGCCAGCGTCTTCTTGGACGGACGGCGGTAGCGGTCCACGCCGAGGTTGGCCAGCGCATGGCAGGAGTCGAGCCACTGCTCCACCGTGTCAATGCCGTGCTTCTCTTCGCACTGCGCGATGAAGTCGCGCGCATAGACCAGGTAGTCAATGATGCTGCCCGCATCGGTCCACATGCCAAACAGGTAATTGCCTTTGAAGAAGCTGTTGTGCCCGTAGGCCGCATGGGCAATCACCAGCGCCTGCATCGCGGTGGTGTTCTCCTCCATCAGGTAGCTGATGCAGGGGTTGGAGTTGATGACGATCTCGTAGGCCAGACCCATGTGGCCGCGGCGGTAGCGCCGCTCGGTGGCCAGAAACTCCTTGCCATAGCTCCAGTGCCGGTAGCCCACCGGCATGCCGACGCTGGCATAGGCGTCCATCATCTGTTCGGCCGAGATCACCTCGAGCTGGTTGGGGTAGGTGTCCAGCCCATAGCGCTCGGCCGTTGCGGCGATGGCCGCGTGGTAGCGCTCGATCAGCTCGAAGGTCCAGTCGCTGGGGTCGGGCAAGGGCTGGTTCGGGCGCTGGCCCGCTGGCCGGGGTGTGGCAGGCACATCGCGCTGGGAGCGGTCGCCGGAAAACGGCACTTTCCAATGCGGGGAGCCCTTGCGCCGTGCGAGCACGGGGTATTGCGACGGGTTCATACCGGTACCCCTTCCTTCTTGAACAGATCGCGGAACACCGGGTAGATATCGCCGGGCTCGGCCACCTTGCGCATCGCGAAATGCGGAAACAGCGGCAACAACTGGCTGTATTCCTGCCAGAGGCTTTGCTCGTCCGGGGCCACCTGCACATAGGCAAAGTAGCGCGCCAGCGGCAGGATCTTGTCAGCCAGCAGGCTGCGGCAGTTGCCGCCATCGTCGCCAAAGTTGTCGCCGTCGCTCGCCTGGGCCACGTAGATGTTCCAGTCGGCCACCGGGTAGCGAGCGCTGATGACCTGGTCGAGCAGCACCAGCGCGCTGCTGACCACGGTGCCACCGCTTTCGGTGGAATGAAAGAACTCGTCCTCGCCCACCTCGGCCGCCTGGGTGTGGTGGCGGATGAAGACGATCTCGATCTTCTCGTAGTGGCGGGTGAGAAACAGGTAGAGCAGGATGAAAAAGCGCTTGGCCAGGTCCTTGCGCGACTGGTCCATCGAGCCCGAGACATCCATCACGCAAAACATCACCGCCTGGCTGCTGGGCTCGGGCACCTTGGTGCGGCTGCGAAAGCGCAGGTCCAGCGGATCGAGAAAGGCCACCTTGCCCATGCGCGCCTGCAGCACGGCGATGCGCTGCTGCAGCTCGGCCACCGCTTCGCTGGTGCCGTCATCCTGCGCCACGAGGTCTGCCAGCGCGTCCTCCAGCGCCTTGAGTTCACGGTTGGGCGCCTTGGTCAACGCAATGCGCCGGCCCAGCGCGCCGCGCATGGTGCGCAGCACGGCCAGGTTGTGCGGCGTGCCGTCATGGCTGTAGCCGGCGCGGCGCGTCTTGTACTGCAAGGTGCTGGCGATATGGGTGCGCAAGAGGCGCGGCAGCGCCAGGTCTTCAAAGAAGAGTTCCATGAACTCTTCCTTGGTCAGGGTGAAGGTGAAGTCGTCCTCACCCTCGCCGCTGTCACTGGCCTGCGAGCCACCACCCCCGCCCGCACCGCCCTGGGGCCGCGCAATGCGGTCGCCCCGCACATGCTCGGTATTGCCCGGGTGCACGGTGTCGCGCACACCCCCTTGCCCATGGTGAAAAACGGGCTCCTGGATGTCCTTGCGCGGGATGGTGATGTTCTCGGCCTGCTCGATATGGCGGATATCGCGCTTGGCCACCGCGCGGCGCACCGCGTCGGCAATCTGCGTCTTGTAGCGGCGCACAAAGCGCTCGCGGTTGCCCACCGACTTGTTCTTGCCGGCGAGCCTGCGGTCGATGATTTGCAATGCCATCTATGCCCCCATCCATGACCCGGCGCGTTCGGTGCCGGCGCGCCGTTATCGTTGCCTCAGCTGCTCTTGCGCACACGCAGGTACCACTCGCACAACAGGCGCACCTGCTTGGGCGTGTAGCCCTTGGCCTCCATGCGGGTGACAAAGTCTTCGTGCTTGCGTGCATCCTCGGCGCTGGCCTTGGCGTTGAAGCTGATGACGGGCAGCAGCTCTTCGGTGTTGGAGAACATCTTCTTCTCGATCACCAGGCGCAGCTTCTCGTAGCTGGTCCAGCTGGGGTTCTTGCCCTGGTTGTTGGCACGCGCGCGCAGAACGAAGTTGACGATCTCGTTGCGGAAATCCTTCGCATTGGCAATGCCGGCGGGCTTTTCTACCTTCTCCAGCTCGGCATTGAGCGCATTGCGGTCGAACACCTCACCGGTGTCGGTGTCGCGGTACTCGCTGTCCTGGATCCAGTAGTCGGCGTAGGTGACGTAGCGGTCAAAGATGTTCTGGCCGTACTCGCTGTAGCTTTCCAGATAGGCGGTCTGGATCTCCTTGCCGATGAACTCGGCGTAGTGTGGCGACAGGTATTCCTTGATGTAGCCGGTGTACTTGGTCTCCAGCTCGGCGGGGAACTGCTCGCGCTCGATCTGCTGCTCCAGCACATACATCAGGTGCACCGGGTTGGCCGCCACCTCGGTGCTGTCGTAGTTGAAGACCTTGGACAGGATCTTGAAGGCAAAGCGGGTGGAGATGCCCGACATGCCCTCGTCCACGCCGGCGTAGTCGCGGTACTCCTGGTAGCTCTTGGCGCGCGGGTCTGTGTCTTTCAAGCTCTCGCCGTCGTAGACCTGCATCTTGCTGAAGATGCTGGAGTTCTCGGGCTCCTTGAGGCGCGTGAGCACCGCAAACTGCGCCATCATCTTCAAGGTGCCGGGCGCGCAGACCGCGCTGGCGAGCGAGGATTCGCGGATCAGCTTTTCGTAGATGCGCACCTCCTCCGAGACCCGCAGGCAATACGGCACCTTGACGATATAGACCCGGTCGAGAAACGCCTCGTTGTTGCGGTTGTTGCGGAAGGCCTTCCACTCGCTCTCGTTGCTGTGGGCCAGCACGATGCCATCAAAGGGGATGGCGCCAAAGCCTTCGGTGCCCTTGTAATTGCCCTCCTGCGTTGCGGTCAGCAAGGGGTGCAGCACCTTGATCGGCGCCTTGAACATTTCGACAAACTCCAGCAGGCCCTGGTTGGCCAGGCACAGGCCGCCCGAGTAGCTGTAGGCATCGGTGTCGTCCTGGGCATAGTTCTCCAGCTTGCGGATGTCGACCTTGCCGACCAGGCTGGAGATGTCCTGGTTGTTCTCGTCGCCCGGCTCGGTCTTGGCCACGCCCACCTGGCGCGAGATGCTGGGGTAGCGCTTGACGACCCGGAACTGGCGGATATCGCCGCCGTATTCATCGAGGCGCTTGACGGCCCAGGGCGAGAGCACATGGTTGAGACAGCGGCGCGGAATGCCGAACTGCTCCTCGAGCACCGGGCCGTCTTCGATCGGGTCGAACAGAGCCAGCGGCGACTCATTGACCGGCGAGCCCTTGAGCGCATAGAACGGCACCTTCTGCATCAGGTACTTCAGGCGCTCGGCGATGGAGCTCTTGCCACCCCCGACCGGGCCGAGCAGGTAGAGAATCTGCTTGCGCTCTTCCAGGCCCTGGGCGGCATGGCGGAAAAAGCTCACCACCTGCTCGATGGAGTCCTCCATGCCGTAGAACTCGGCAAAGGCCGGGTAGCGGCGGATCATCTTGTTGGCAAACAGCCGCGAGAGGTGCGGATCGTTGCGCGTGTCGACCATCTCCGGCTCGCCAATCGCCGCCAGCATGCGGTGTGCCGCGCCCTCGTAGACCATCGGGTCGCGCTGGCACAAGCCAAGAAACTCGTCGAGCGACATTTCCTCTTCGCGCAGGCGCACGTAGCGGGCGGCAGAGTTGCTGATGACATCCATACGACCTCCGTGGCGGCACCCAAGGGGCTGACCGTGCCGCAAACTTGTTAGGACCCCTCTGCAAAACTCCCTGCCTCGTGGTCGGAATGCGTCCATACCATTTGGCGAGGGCTTTGCAGAGCCTCCCTAGGCAACCGTTATCGTGACTTGGTTTTAGCACCTTAGCGGCGCTTTGACCAGATCACATGTCCTACACACGGATGACCACAATGCAGGCAATATTTCTGGTTACGGCGCCAGCGGCCGCGCCGGCCTCTGATAGGCTCTGCCGCCCTCGGAAAACCGTCCAGCAACGCCCGTCACACATCGCCGCAACGGCGCCATTTGGCGGCTGAAGACGGCAGCCCGCCCCGCGCGCATCGTCATAAAAACGACACAACAACGTCATGCCTCTGCCATGGGCGCCGCCGATACTCGCTGCGCACCACAGAGTATGTTGGCCCGGATCTCTCATGGGCCTCTGTGGTGCATCCAAACACCACATAACACCCCACGGAGTTACCGATATGAGCGCAGTGCTGACCTCGCGTCGCCGTCTTTTGCAATTTCTGGGCAGCGCACCTTTGCTGCCCTTGTCCGGCTCCCTGTCTGCAGCAGGCCTGCTGACCGCCTGCGGCGGCGGTGGTGATGACGATGGCCCTACGGCCGCGTTCAAGTCGGTGAGCTTCTCCAACATGGCAGCGCCCAACCTGACCAACCCCGCAGCGATGGCGACGACCTCGACCACGGCGGTGATGACCATCCTCTACGCCGATGACAGCAAGCGCGAAGTGGCGCTGGCCTATGAATCCTTCTTTGTCACCGGCGACATGGTGGCAGACGGCAAGGGCGGCAAGATCCTGGCTGGCGGCTACTATGACATCAACAACCAGCCGATCATGGACAAGTCTGTGGCGGGCAGCGAGCGCCACTTCTTCTCCGACTGCCCCGATGGCTCCTCGATCATCCAGGTCGCCGATGCCAAGGTCGACGGCGTCAAGGGCAAGCCCGTGTTTGCCGTGGTGCAATTCGAGTACACCTCCAAGGACCTGTCGGGCGCCGATGCCTACGGCACCCTGCCTTCGCCCATCGCCGTGCTGACCCTGGACCAGGACCAGGACACCGGCAAGCTGAGCCTGGTCAAGTACCACAACGTCGACATGTCCAAGGCCCACGGTCTGTGGATCACCTGCGGCGCCAGCCTCTCGCCCTGGAACACCCACCTGTCCAGCGAAGAGTACGAACCCGATGCCTTCACCGCGGCCAGCTCGGCCCAGTTCAAGGCCTTCAGCAAGCATGTGTACGGCAACGAAACCACAGCCAACCCTTACCACTACGGCCACCTGCCCGAGATCACCGTCAATAAGGACGGCACCGGCACGGTCAAGAAGCACTACTGCCTGGGTCGCATCTCGCACGAGCTGATCCATGTGATGCCCGACAACCGCACCGCGCTGATGGGCGATGACTACACCAACGGTGGTCTGTTCATGTTCGTGGCCGACAAGGAAAAAGACCTGTCCGCCGGCAACCTGTACGTCGCGCATTACACCGACGTGCTGACCGACACCTCGACCGCCAAGATGGAGTGGATCCACCTGGGCCACGCCACCAGCGCCGAGATCGAAGCGCTGGCGAACAGCCTCAAGCCGGCCGACATCATGGAGTCGCTGACCACCGACCCGCAGGATGCCAGCTACACCGCGGTGTTCCTGGACGGCAAGGCCGCCTGGCTCAAGCTCAAGCCCGGCATGGAAAAGGCGGCCGCTTTCCTCGAAACCCACCGCTACGCCAACCTGGTGGGCGGCTCGATGGCCTTCACCAAGATGGAAGGCACCACCGTCAACATCAAGGACAAGGTGGCCTACTCGGCACTGGCCAACATCCAGACCTCGATGATCAACGGTGACAAGGCCTGGAATGCCAAGCACAACGTGACCTTCCCCAAGACCGTGAAGGCCGGCGGCGTGCTGGCCCACAACCTGGGCGGCGGCATCAAGGACCGCCAGGGCTCCACCATCAACAGCGAATGGGTGCCACAGCAATCGCACATGCTGATGATGGGCGAGGACATTGCCGCAGACGCACTGGGCAACACCTCCAACCCCGACAAGATCGCCAGCCCGGACAACCTGAAGTTCTCCGAAAAGATGCGCACCCTGTTCATCGGCGAAGACAGCGGCAACCACGTGAACAACTTCCTGTGGGCCTACAACGCCGACACCAAGCAGCTCTCGCGCATCCTGTCGACGCCTGCGGGCGCCGAATCCACCGGTCTGCACGCGGTGGACGAAGCCAACGGCTGGACCTACATCATGAGCAACTTCCAGCACCCTGGTGACTGGAGCGCGCTGCACGCCAAGATCAAGGACCAGCTCGATCCGCTGATCAACGCCAACTACAAGAACAAGTTTGGCGCCTCGGTGGGTTACCTGACCGGCACCCCGCAAGCGGTGAAGCTGTAAGCACAGAGCGCGTGGCCACTCGCGCGCTCGCTTCACAACAAAAAAATGCCATCCAGACGGATGGCATTTTTTCGTGGGGCAGTGCGTTTACAAAACCGACTGCAGCCAGCGCACGATCTCGCCGGGCGGCAGCGCACCAGAGATGCGTGCCGCCTCCTGGCCGCCCTTGAACACCACCATGGTCGGAATGCTGCGGATATTGAAGGGCTGGGCGACGTGCGGATAGGCCTCGGTATCGAGCTTGGCAAAGCGCAGCCGGGGTTCGAGCTGCTTGGCGGCCAGCGCATAGCCGGGTGCCATCTGCAGGCAGGGGCCGCACCAGGGCGCCCAGAAGTCCACCACCACGGGGATGTGGTTGCGCCCCAGCTGCTTGGCAAAGCTGTCGGCATCGAGCGCGACCGGCTCGCCGGTGAACAAAGGCTGGTGGCAGCTGCCGCAATCGGGCTGCTGGGCCAGCTGCGCGCGCTGCACGCGGTTGGTGGTATGGCAATGGGGGCACACAATGTGCAGGCTGTCTTCGGTCATGGGGCACTCTCCTGCTGCCCATCATAGGCAGCGATGCACACGCCAGTTGCAGGCCGGTGCCGCATATTTCAAGCCAGTGTCAACAGTACCGGCTGGTGGTCGGACAGCTGCGTGGCGCTGTCGCTGTGCCAGGCCCGCACATGGCTGCGCAGGCTGTCGCTGACCAGCGCAAAATCACAGGCCACCGGCGCGGGCCCCCAGGTGCGGTCAAACAGGCAGAAGGTGGGCGGCTGCGGCGCGCTGCCGTGCAGCAAGGGCCAGCTGTCATGCCAGAGCGCGGATCCATCGGCCTGGGCTGCGACCAGGGCGGCATAGGCGGGCTCACCGGCGTGCAGGTTGAAATCGCCACACAGCACCGCATGGGGCGTGTGCACCGGCGTGGTGTAGGGCGTGGCCGCCGATGCCGCAGCGGGCAGCGCCTGCAGCTGTGCCAGCGCCTCGGCATGGATCGCCCGCAGCGCCTGCACCTGCGCCATGCGCTGGCTCGCGCTGTGGTACTCCAGATGCGTGCACATCACCCGCACCAAGCCCAGCGCCGGGTCGCGCACCGTCACCACCAGGCAGCCCCGGGGCATGCTGACCACCCCCGCCTCGGCCAGCCAGGGCAGGCGGTGCTGCGCCACCTCGGCCACCGGCAGGCGGCTGGCCACTACATTGCCAAAGCTGCGGCGTTGGCCGCTGGCATCAAAACCATCGGTGGTGGCGGCAAAAAACAGCTGCCAGCCCGGCAGCAGCGCCTGCAGCTGCGCCACCTGGTCACCCGGCGCGCCCGCCAGCGCGCCGTGGCCCACGGCCACCTCCTGCAGGCACAGCACATCGATGCCGCCCGTGCCCGCGCCTGCACCCTCGCCCATCGCCAGCGCATGGCGCACCATGCGCGCCGGATCGGCCAGGCCATCGAGGCCGCAGCACCATTGCACATTCCAGCTCAGTATTTGCATGTGGAAAACTCTGTGGATAGCCGCGCCCGCTGGCGCCATCGCCTGCCATTGTGCAGCAGGGGTCCGGCATTTTTCGTGTCAGCGCCCCAAGCCAGACCCGGCGCCTCTATAGTCGGGCGATGCCCAACCACCAAGCAGATTCCTTTCAGATCCGCCCCGCCACCGTGGGCGATGTAGCGGCCATGTTCCAGGTGCGCCTGGCAGTCACGGAAAACCGCATGACCCTTGACGAGCTGGCCGCCGCCAGCGTCACGCCCGAGTCCATTGCCGAGGCTATTCGCAGCGCCTCTTGCGCCTGGGTCGCCACCATCGATGGCGAGGTCGCCGGCTTCGCGATGGTGGACCTGGACAGCGCCTGCCTGTTTGCACTGTTTGTGCGCAGCGACCGCGAAGGCCGGGGCCTGGGCACGGCCCTGTGCCGGACCTGCGAGCAGGCCTTGTTGGCGCAGCATGAGGCGGCCTGGCTGGAGACGGCCACAACCAGCCGCGCAGCGCGCCTCTACCGCCACCTGGGCTGGGGCGATGAGCGCGATGTGGGCGACGGCGATATCCGCCTGACCAAGCGGCGCTCTTGAGGGCGCGCAGCGCTGCACGCTGGCCTGGCGTCTGCTACATTGCGCTGATGGCCCTGTGCACCAGCCCCCGAATTATTCGCATCGTCATACCGACGGTGGGATAGCGCGCGGCCACGCAAGCATGCAACCCACCCTGGAGGTGGGTTTTCCGTCTCTGGGGTTTCCTCCAAGGAGATGGAATGAACACCAGCCAAGCGCCTGACACATTCGCCGATAGAGACACCGATACCGGCACCCTGCACCTGCTCTGCGGCAAGATCGCCTCCGGCAAGTCCAGCCTGGCCCGGCAGCTCGCCGCACAGCCCCGCACGGTGCTGGTCAGCGAAGACGCCTGGCTTGCCCAGCTCTACCCGGATGCGCTGGTCTCGGTCCAGGACTATGTCCGGCTGTCCGCCAGGCTGCGCGGCGCGATGCAGTCCCATATTGTGTCGCTGCTCCAGGCCGGCACGTCGGTGGTGCTGGATTTCCCATCGAACACCCCCGCCACCCGCACCTGGGCGCGCCGCATTTTTGAGGCAGCCGGGGCCCCGCATGCGCTGCACTGGCTGCAGCTGCCCGACGAGGAATGCAAGCGCCGCCTGCGGGCGCGCAATGCGTCGGGCGAGCATCCGTTTGAAACCAGCGATGCGCAGTTTGAGCTGATCAGCCAGCACTTTGTCGCGCCATCAGCGGCGGAAGGCTTTGCGCTGGTGCTGCACGGCTGATACGCACGGCCAAGCACCCAGCCTCAAGCGCGCTGCGGCAGGTAGCTCGGCCGGTCTGCCGCCAGCCCGCGCTTGACTTGCTGCGTCAGGTCATCGGCCAGCACCTCGTCCAGCCCAGCTTCCAGCGCATCGAGCGTGCGGCGGACGATATCGGCCGGGCTGGACTTGGGGGCATCCAGCCCCCGAGTCAGGTCGGTATCGACAAAGGCCATATGCAGGCCCAGCACCTGCGTTTTCTGGGCAGCCAGCTCGTAGCGCAGCGAGTTGGTGAGCGACCAGGCGGCGGACTTGCTCGCCGAATAGGCGGCCAGATCGCTGCCGTTCACCCAGGAGGCAATCGACAGCACATTGAGCAAGCCACCACCACCATTGGCCGCCAGCACTGGTGCAAAGGCCTTGCTCATGCGCAACACCGCGAAGAAATTGGTCTCGAACATGCGGCGAGCCACCGCTTCGCTGTCCTCGGCAAGAAAACCACCCGTCTGCGCGATGCCGGCGTTGTTGATCACCAGGGTCACATCGGGCGCCTGCGCCACAGCTGCCGCCACGTCCTCGGGCTTATTGACATCCAGCCGCAGCGGATGCACCCCCGCTTGCGGGCTGATATTGGCGGGATCCCGGGAACCCGCGTAGACCTTGCGGGCACCGCGGGCAAGCAACTCGCGCACAAAGGCCTGGCCAATGCCACGGTTGGCACCTGAAACAAGAACGACAGCGTTAGCAATTTTCATGGAAATCTCCAGATTGAACGAGGTTGAAGAAGCGCGCACGGGCGCTGGATGGGGACTTTTCCCCTGGCATCACCGGCCACAGCAGAGGCCAGTGCGTCAGGGGTGCATTCAAAGGCGAAAACAAGATCTGCCACCGGGCGGAGCACCCGCCCCGATCAGCGCTGCGGACTCGCGCAACTGCGCGCAGCGGCCAGCTCTTTTTGCCAGGGCGATTTGGCACCAACGCTTGCACGGCTGCATTTCGCATGATGCTCATCATATTAAAAATCAAAAAAAAGCAGCGCGCTGCTAGGCGCTGCTGCCGGGCGTAAGATCTGCTGCCCGATCGGCGGGCAGCAGATGCTGGAGCGCCGCTTCGCGCAAGCTGTCCGACAGCGCCGGGTCGTCCACCGCACGGGCCAGCAACAGGCTGCCCACCATCGTGGACAAGGCCACCATCGCACGCTCATGCGCTTGCGCCTGTCCCCAATCGGGCGATTGGCGGGCGATGAGGTCCACCATGCCCTTGATGTGCTGGGTGGTCAGGCGGCGCACTTCCGGTGCCTGGCGTGCGGTCTCCGAGCCCAAGGCCACCAGCGGGCAGCCTTGCTCGGCATGCTGCACATGGGCTTTCGAGAGGTAAGCGCGCAGCAGGGCGTCCCAGGCCTGGTCAGGGGGCGCCTGGGCCGCAACCTCGGCCACCACGGCAGCAGACTCGGCACACGCCAGACCGGCAGCTTCTGCCAGCATCGCCTCGCGCGAGGCGAAATGCGCGTAGAAGGCCCCATGCGTCAGGCCCGCCTCTTTCATGATGTCGGCCACCCCCGTGCCGCCATAGCCGCTGCGGCGGATAGCGCGCGCGGCAACGGACACAATGCGATCATGCGTCGCTTGCTTGGCCGCAGCCCGGGTGTTGGAAGTATCATTTCGCATGACACTCATCATACATAATTTTCAGGCCCTGCGCATTGCAGGGTAAATGCCGCGCGATGCCGGCGCAGCAAGCTGCAGGCAGCGCCCTGTCCCCGGTCACCGTGGCTGGCCTTGCGCGCCCAGCCATTGGAAGACCTGCGCAACCATGTCCGAGCGGGCAGGCCCAGCCACGCCCGACAGCCACCAGGTGCTGCCCGGCACACGCGGGTAGCCTGGCAGCATCTGCAGCCGCCCATTTGCCAGGCTGCCCTCCAGCAACAGGCTGGGCAGGCAAGCGATGCCTTGCGCTGCCAACACGGCATCGAGCACCAGCCGCGCATCGTCATACATGGCGCGCTTGCGAAACTGCGCCAGGGGCCCCAGAAAAAGCGGCGCCGTGGCCTCGGAGCTAAGGCTTTCTTCCAGGCACACCAGATCGGCATGCAGGTGGTGCTGCTCGTGAGGGATGCAGCCCAGCTTCTGGGCGATACCCGCATCGGCCACCAGCAGCCACTCGTCCTGCAGCAGGGGCTGATCCTGCAAGCCCGGCTGCAACAGCGGCCTGCGGCTGATGGCAATGTCCACATCGATCTCATCGACAAAGCGGGCGCTCTCGTCGGCCGACAGCACCAGGCTCAGCCCGGGCAGCAGCGCATGCAGCTCGGGCAGCCGGGGCTGCAGCCAGCCGCGCAACAGCGGCGCGGGGCAGACCAGGGACACCAGGCTCGGATCGAGGTAGGTGCCAATGCGATCCACGCCGCTGCGCAGCACAGTGAGCGAGCGCTGAACACTGCGCAGCAGCACCTCGCCTGCGATGGTCAACTCCACACCGCGCCCTGCACGCCGAAACAGCGGCTGCATCAGCTGCGCTTCGAGCTGCTGCACCTGGTGGCTGATCGCAGACTGGGTCACATGCAGCTCATCGGCTGCGCGTGAAAAGCTGCCATGCCGGGCGGCGGCCTCAAACCCCATCAACAGCTTCAAGGACGGGAGACGTGGCTCTGACATATGAGATATATTAATGAATAAGCGCAAATCTTATCATTTGATCTCATACCTACCGCGATACACAATGCGACCTCGTCCGAATATTCGGCAACGCAACGGCTCCGAACAGGAGCCATTGGAAAAGTGATGAAGACAGGTCCAGATGTGATGCGCGATGGCGCGAACGACCCCATGGGAGCCAACACCATGCAACGACGACAATTTCTCTCGGCCGGCACCACCTTGGTCGCCGGAGGCGCGGTGGGCATGCCAGCGCAGTCAGCGCCCGCTGCAGACAGCCAAGGGCGCATGCCCGATGAAGGCGAGCGCCATGCTGCCACCTGGATGGCCTTTGGTGCCAGTGACGCGATCTGGGGCCGCCGGCTGAAGGCGGGCGCACAGGCCAACCTGGCGCTGATTGCCCAGACCATTGCCCAGATGGAGCCGGTGCAGATGCTGGTCAACGCCCAGGACTACGACCTGGCCGCGCGCCTGTGCGGCAGCAAGGTCAAACTGCTGGTGCAAGACATCGATGACCTGTGGATGCGGGACACCGGCCCGGTATTTGTGAAGAAGGCAGGCGGCGGGCTTGCCGGGGTCGGTTTCAACTTCAATGGCTGGGGCAACAAGCAATACCACCGCAACGATGCCCAGGTCGCGGCCTTTGTGGCCGGTACGGCAGGGGTTCCCTTGCTGAAAAGCAGCCTGGTCCTGGAAGGCGGCGGCATCGAAGTGGATGGCCAGGGCACTGCCATCATCACCGAGAGCTGCGTGCTCAACGCCAACCGCAATCCCGGCCTCAGCAAGGCGCAGTGCGAGCAGGAATTGCAGCGGGTGCTGGGGATCGACAAGGTCATCTGGCTGCCCGGCATTGCCGGCCACGACATCACCGATGGCCACACCGACTTTTATGCCCGCTTCTGCGCGCCCGGGGTCGTGGTTGCCGGTGTGGACAATGACAGGTCCTCGCCAGAATATGCGGTCACCCAGCGCCACCTGGCCATCTTGCGCAAGGCGACGGACGCGCAGGGCCGCCCCTTGCAGGTGCTGCGCATGCCGGGGCCTGACGAGGTCCGGCCGCAGTACGAGAACAAGGATTTTGCGGCAGGCTATATCAATTTTTACGTCTGCAACGGCGCAGTGATCAGCCCGGAGTTTGGCGATAGCCGCGCTGACCGCAACAGCCGCGCCCTCTTGCGCGAACAGTTCCCGGGGCGCGAGATTGTGCAGCTCAATATCGATGCCATCGCGGCGGGCGGCGGCGGCATCCACTGCACCACGCAGCAGCAACCGGCTTGAGCGGGAACTGCGGCTCAGCAGGCCGCGGGGACGGTGTGACCCGTTACTGGGCAGCAGCGGACGTCAACTCGCGCAGCTGGAACACATTGCCCTCGCAGTCCATCGCATTGCAAGCGCGAAAGCCCGGCCCGGCCCAGGCGTCCTGGAGCAGCGCACCGCCCAGGCTTTCTGCCACAGCGCCCGCATCGGCCAGTGAAGGGACAGCCGCAAAGAACTTCAGCGCCACATTCTCGCGCCGCTGTGGCGGCGCGGTGATGGTCATGCGCGCGGCGATATGGGCTGGGATCGCATGCAACTCCAGCTGCCAGGCCGCTGCTGCCAGCACCACCCAGCCCGATTCGCGGTGCTGCTCGCGCAGGCCCAGCACCTGCGTGTAGAACTGCGCCAAGCGCTCGATATCCTTGCCATACAGAACCACGCCAGCCAAGCCCGTTGCAGCCATAGACACACCTCCCCAAAAAGCGCCACTCTAGCGTTTTTACTTGATCCCTGCCCGCATAAAGCTCTGCACAAACTGGCGCTGGAACAGGATAAAGCCGACGAGCAGCGGCGCCGAGGTCATCAAGGTGGCGGCGGTGATGGTGGACCAGTCCACGCCCTGCTCCACGCTGGAGAACACCTGCAGCCCGACGGTGAGCGGGCGCGATTCCACGCTGTTGGTGATGATCAGCGGCCAGAGAAAGTTGTTCCAGTGAAAGCTCACCGACACCAGCGCAAAGGCGGTGTAGACCGGCCGGGCCAGCGGCACATAGACGCGCCAGAGAATCTGCAAGGTGCTGGCCCCTTCGACACGCGCGGCCTCGTCCAGCTCCTTGGGGATGCCCATAAAGGTCTGGCGCAGCAAAAAGATCGCAAAGGCCGAGGCAAAGTACGGCAGGCCAATCGCAAACAAGGTATCGACCAGGCCCAGCCGGGCCATGGTCTGGTAGTTCTCCACCAGCAGGATGTCGGGCATGATCATCAGCTGTACCAGCACCAGCGCAAAGGCGATGTTCTTGCCCCGGAACTGGTAGCGTGCAAAGGCAAAGGCCGCCAAGGTGGACAGCACGAGCTGCGCCGCCAGGATCAGGGCCACCAGCAAGCTGGTGTTCAGAAAATAGCGCGCAAACGGCGCCGCATCCCAGGCCTTGCGGAAGTTCTGCAAGGTCCAGGGGGCGCCGAGGTCAAAACGGATCGCGTAGTCGCTGGGGTGGAAGGCGGTCCAGAACGCATAGGCCAGCGGCAAGATCCACAGCAGCGCCAGCAGCCAGGCGGCAAAGGTGTCCAGCCAGGTGTGGCGGTAGATGACGGCAGGGGCTTGGCTGCGGCTCATTGGTAGTGCACCTTCTTGTCCAGCACAAAGAACTGGAACAGCGCCACGCTGGACAGCACCACCACCAGCACCACGGTGATGGCCGCTGCATAGGCCGTATCCCAGAACTTGAAGCCCACCTCATAGAGGTGGTAGAGCAGCAAGGTGGTGGCATTGTCCGGGCCGCCGCGCGTCAGGATAAACACATGGTCGACCAGGCGGAAGGCATTGATCACCGCATTGACCAGCACAAACACCGTGGTCGGCATCAGCAGCGGCCATTGCACCCGGCGGAAAAAGTACCAGCGCGATGCGCCCTCAATGGCGGCGGCCTCCTTCAGGCTCGGGTTGAGCGTTTGCAGCGCCGCCAGGTAGAAGATCATGAAAAAGCCCGCTTCCTTCCACACCGCCACCAAGGTGATAGCCCCCAGCGCGGTCGACGGGCTGCCCAGCCAGTTGTGCGAGGGCAGGCCCAGCGCGCCGGTGACCTGCTCCAGCAGGCCGTACTGCGGCGTGTAGAAGAACAGCCAGATATTGGCCACTGCAATCATCGGCAGCACCGTGGGTGTGAAATACGCCATGCGCACAAAAGTGCGGCCTGCGATGCGCTCATTCACCCAGACCGCCATCAAGAGCGCCAGGCCGATGGAGGCAGGAATCGTGGCGGCCGCAAACCAGAGGTTGTTGCGCACCGCCTGCCAGAACACCGGGTCATCGGCCATCGCCTGGTAGTTTTCGATGCCCACCCACACCGCTGCACGCGCGCCCTTGGGGGTGGAATAAAAACTGTCGATGAAGGTCGCCACGGCCGGCCAATGGGTAAAGGCGACCAGCAGCACCAGCGCAGGCAGCAGCAGCAGCCAGGCGTGGATGCTGCGCTGGCCGCTGCCGGCAATGGACGAGGAAGAGGCGCTCATGCGTTGGGTTCTCTCAACCGGGCTGGGGCCTTGCCCAACCCTGGCCCGGCATGGTCTGCAAGCAGGCCATGCCGGGTGGGGACGTTACTGGTAGCTGCGCAGGATGCGGTCGGCTTCCTTCTGCGCATCCTTCATCGCCTGCGCCGAGGTCTTGGTGCCGTTCAGCGCGGCCTGCACGGCGTCGTTCAGCACCTTGGTCACGCGCTGGTTGTCATGCGTGGAGAACTCGGCCACCGAGACGGGCAGCTGGTCGCGGGCCACCAGGGCCTGCGGGAAATCCTGGCCGTACTGCTTCAGGATCGGCGTGTCATAGGCGGCGGGCGATACGGCCACATAGCCGCTGTCCATGCTCCACTGCGCAGCGCGCTCGGGCTGGGTCACCCACTTGGCAAATTCGAAAGCGGCCTGCTGCTGCTCCTTGGGTGCCTTCTTGAAGATGTAGAAGTTGCCGCCACCGGTGGGCGAGCCGCCCTTGCGCACATGGCCGGCGATCTGGCCGACCCCGAAATCAAACTTGGCGTTGGCCTTGATATTGGTCAGGTTGCCGGTGGTGGTAACGATGATCGCGGCCTTCTTTTCCATGAAGTCCTTGGGCGTCGTGCCCCACTCGATCACGCCCTTGGGGTGCACGCCTTCCTTGGTCAGGTTGACCCAGTAGTCCAGCGCCTCGATCACCTTGGGGTTGTCGAAGCTGACCTTGGTGCCCGCTTCGTTGGCCAGCAGCACATCATTGGGGGTGGTCAGGGTCTGCAGCATCCAGTAGGCAAAGCCGGTCGACGGGATCTGGATGCCGTACTGGGTGACGTTGCCACTGGCGTCTTTCTTGGTGAGCTTCTTGGCCGCCTCGCTCAGCTCCTTCCAGGTGGCGGGGGCCTTGTTCGGGTCCAAGCCGGCTTCCTTGAAGGCGTCCTTGTTGTAGTACATCACCACGGTGGAGCGCTGGAAAGGCACGCCCCAGGTCTTGCCACCCGTCTGGCTGTTGGCCATGAAGGCAGGGTAGAAGCCCTTGAGCCAGGCCTTGTCGGCATCGGTCTTGGCAAAGTCGTCGATCGGCACGATCGCGTCTTCGTCAATCAGGGTGAACATGTCGGTCGACAGCAGCACCGAGGTGGCCGGCGCCTTGCCCGACTTGTTGGCAGTGAGCGCCTTGACGATGGTTTCCTGGTAGGTGCCCGCGTAGATCGGCGTGATCTTGTACTGCGGATGCGCCTTGTTGAAGTCATTCGCATAGCCGTCGATCACCTTGGTGATCGGGCCGCCCACGGCCACGGGGTAGTAAAAAGGCACTTCCAGCGGATCGGCGGCATGCGCCAGGCCGGCGCCCAGGCCAAGCATGGCGACGGCCGATGCGGCCAGGGTCTTCAAAAAGATATTGCGTTGCACGGAATCACTCCTCGGGTTATGCGCCTGCCCGCAGGCGCTGCACAAACAGCTCAGTCAAAGAAAAGGGGTTGCGTGCCTCAGGCCATGCGCTGGCCATGGGCATCGAAGAAATGCATGTCCTCCGCGCGCCAGGCCAGGCGCAGCGCCTGCCCCACGGCCACTGCCTGCTGGCCGGGTGCGCGCACCGTGATCTGCTCGCTGCCAATCGCGCAGCGCAGCACCGTATCGGCGCCCAGGTATTCCAGGCTGCTCACCTGCGCATCCACGCCTTCGGTAGCCAGGCACTGCACGGCCTCAGGCCGCAGGCCCAGCGCAGCAGCACCGGCCGGCGCCGCCACCTGCACCTGGCTGCCGGCAATGGCGCCACCGCTGAGCTGGACCAGGTTCATCGCCGGCGTGCCAATAAAGCGCGCGGCAAAGCGGCTGGCTGGGCGGGCATACATCTCGCGCGGGGTCGCGCATTGCTCGACCCGGCCCTGGTGCAGCAGCACCACCTGGTCGGCCATGCTCATCGCTTCGGTCTGGTCATGGGTGACATAGACCACCGTGAGCCCCAGGCGCTGCTGCAGCTCGCGCAGCTCGGCACGCATCTCCTGGCGCAGCTGCGCGTCCAGGTTCGACAGCGGCTCGTCCATCAGGCAGACATGGGCCTGGGCCACCAGGGCCCGGCCCAGCGCCACGCGCTGCTGCTGGCCGCCCGAGAGCTGGCCTGGCTTGCGCTCCAGCAGATGCGACAGGCCCAGCAGCCCGGCTGCATCCTTCAAACGTTTGTCGGCCTCGGCCTTGGGCACCTTGCGCACTGCCAGGCCAAAGCCCATGTTCTCGGCCACCGACAGATGCGGAAACAGCGCATAGTTCTGGAACACCATCGCAATGCCGCGCTGCGCTGGCGGCAGCTGCGTCACATCACGGCCTCCAATCAGCACCTGGCCGGCGCTGGCCGTCTCCAGCCCTGCAATGATGCGCAGGGTCGTCGATTTGCCGCAGCCCGAGGGGCCCAGCAGCACGCAAAAGCTGCCCGGCGCGATCTGCAGATCGACCGCATGCAGCGCCGTGGTGCTGCCCCAGGATTTGGCAACCTGCCGTAACTCAATGCTTGACATCGCGCCAGTGTATGAAAGCACGGTGACAATTTGTTTACAAGCTTTCCCTTAGCTGACAAGGCGCTGCAGGGGCGATCGGTCTATCCACCCCCGAGATTTGCTTACAACCATGACAGATGCTGCGGTGCAGCAGTGGTCGGCGCTCCCTGGGCTTACAGCCAGCGCGCAATCCCGGCCGCCAGCAGGCTCAGCACCACCGTCGTCGCAATCGGCAGCCACAGGGTTCTGCCAAACAGGCGAATCTCGAAATCGCCTGGCAGCCGCCCCAGCCCCAGTTTGCGCAGCAGCGCGGCAAAACCGTTGAGCAGCAGCAGCGCGAGGAAAATGACAATCAGCCAGCGGATCATCGCAGCGCCTCCGGCAGGTGAATGGGTGGCGAAGTCATCATGCGGCGCAGTGGACCTGCTCGCCGGCAATCCAGGTGGCTTGCACACGCAGGCTGCCAATGTCGGCAACCGGCACGGTGAAGATATCGCGGTCCAGCACCGCAAAGCTGGCTTCAAAGCCGGGGGCGATCTGGCCCAGTTGGCCCTCGAAAGGCGACAGGCTGGCAGCGCGTGCGGTGTAGAGCAGCAGGGCCTGGGGCACCGTCAGCGCCTGGCTGTCCACAATGGGGGCGCCGTTGTAGGCGCGGCGCTGCACGGCAGCCTGGATGGAGACAAAGACATTGTCCGGATCGGCCCAGGTGGTGGCCGGCGCGTCGGACGACAGCGCCACATGGCCGATCTCGTCATAGAAGGTCTTGAGCGCGTAGGACTGGTCAAACTCGGAATCAACCAGGTTCTCGGTATAGGCCTCGTACTCGGCAAACATGAAGATGATCTGCGTGGCCACGCCCCACTGCATCGGCATCGCATTCATCTGCGCGATCTGCGCGGGCTTGAGCAAGGTGGCATGCTCCAAGCGCACGGAAGGCACGCCCGCAGGCAGCCAGGGCTTTTTATCGGCAAAGAAGTCGATCACCAACTGCAGGGCCGCATCGCCCATCGCATGCACGGCCATTTGCGCGCCGTTGGCCACTGACCATGCATAGGCCTGCGCCAGTGCCGCGCTGCTGAGCAAGGACATGCCAA
The DNA here is from genome assembly GCF_037479315.1 of Comamonas sp. MYb69. Lineage (NCBI taxonomy): Bacteria > Pseudomonadati > Pseudomonadota > Betaproteobacteria > Burkholderiales > Comamonadaceae > Comamonas > Comamonas sp. MYb69. The sequence goes on along the minus strand of NZ_JBBGZG010000001.1, from coordinate 364,464 downwards.
ACAGGCTGCCGGTATGTTTGTAGGCGCAGCTGCACCAGGCCGTCTTGCCGGAGATGGAGCCATCGGCAAACAGCTTGATGCCGGCGATCTTGATGCGGCCCTCCTTTTGCGCGGCCTCTAGCCCCGCAAGCAAATCGCCCTTGCAAGGCTCCCAGGAGAAATACAGCGCTGCCTGCTGCTTGAAGCCGGCCTGGGCAGCATCGCGGTAGACATCGAGGTGGTGGAAGGGCTGGGTGAAGGCCATCATGTCGGTCACCGCGACAATGCCGCGCTCGCTGAAGCGCTGCGAGGTGCGCGCCAGGCTCCCCACCGCCTGCGCATAGTCCAGCACCGCCTTGGCGCGCTGCACCACGCTGTTGGCCGCCAGCTCGGTCAAAACGCCATTGGGCGTGCCATCGGCATCGCGGCCAAAGTGGCCGCCGATGGGGTCGGGCGTCTCTTTGCCAATGCCCGCCAGCGCCAGCGCGCGGCTGTTGCAAATGCCCGAATGGCAGTCGGAGCGGCCCACATAGACCGGCTGCGTGGTCGATACCAGATCCAGGTCATGGCGCGTGGGCGTGCGCCCTTCCTTCAGCTTGGACTCGTCATAGCCCCAGCCCTCAATCCAGTCGTTGGGCCCCAGCCCCGCCTTGGGGTGGCTCTTCAACGCCGCAATCAGCCCCGGAATGTCTTCAACCAGCGGCACCGTGCAAGGCACTGCATCGACGATCTGCGACAAAAAGGTGGGATGCGTATGCACATCAATAAAGCCCGGCACCACTGTGCGCCCCTGCAAATCCACCTGCTGGTCGGCCGCCGGCTGCGACGCATCGCCCACATGCCCCACCCAGGCAATCTTGCCGTCTGCGACCACAAAAGCCGAGGCGAAATCGCTCTCGCTGCGACCGGTAAAAACATGGGCGTTGGTGAACAGACAAGAAGGCATGACAGAGGCTGCAAAAAGCAAAGGCGGCAAAGAAGCCGCCATTGTCGGCGATTGCAAGAACCACCCAGCAAACCGCTGCACCGGATGTTCCAGGCCATCAGCAAAGCAGCAAGCGCAGCACCAAGGCCAAATATTGAATGCGGCTGTTCAGAACAACCACCCCAGCAGCAAGCGCAGCGCCTGAACCGCCAACTCCAATGACGAGATGGGGGCGTAGGCGCGACGTCGGGGGCGCAGACAATACGCCTGTATGGCAAGCCACCGCAACAAAGCCTACGCGCCCATATCGCCACCCCAAAACGATGACTGCCAGCGCCCCAGCCAAAAACAGCATCGCCAGGGCAAAGGTTCGCCACAGCCAATCACCCACCGCATTGGACTTCAAAACAACCACCCAAGCAGCGAGCGCAGCACCCGAACCGCCACATCCAATGGCGAGATGGGCGCGTAGGCGCGACGTCGGGGGCGCAGACAATACGCCTGTATGGCAAGCCACCGCAACAAAGCCTACGCGCCCATATCGCCACCTAAAAACGAAGACTACCAACGCCCCAGCCAAAGAAAGCACCGCCAGAGCATTCACCCCCCAACGCATAACCAGACAAACCACAAAAAGAAAAAGCCACCCGAAGGTGGCCAGCGAAGAACATTTACACCGGGTCTGTATGCCCTGGAGCCCGGTTCAGCATTTGCGTTCGCTTGTCTGCGCTGAGGGACAGATAGCGCTCGTACTGGCGGAGAATATCGGCGATGAGCTCCTCGCTGCGCAAGTACTGCACGTCATAGCCCGAGCGCCCATCTTCGAAGAAAGTCACCGGCTCATACATGTAGCGGCGCGCGTTGCTGCCGGCGCTCTCGCGCACTGTGAACGTGGGCATGGTGCGGCGCACGGCGCGCACGCCATAGACAAAGTCGCGTAGCTGCTCGACCGGCACGACCAGGCGTGCTTCGCTGTCGGCATCGCCCTCCAGGCTGTCTTGCACATGCGCCTGCAAGCCCCGCTTTTGCATCTCTGCGGCCACTTCGTTCATCGCAGGCAGCACGGTGGTGCTCAGAAAGCGCTGCACATCGTCCTTGTGCGGCTGGTGCACGATCTGCTCGAGGCGCTTGCGCCAGTGCTGGCCGCTCCAGAAGTTGGTGGCGGGCGCCAGATCGGGCGAGTAATGGGCCAGGTCGGCCACCATGCCGCGCCACAGCCCCACGCACAGCACCAGCATGATGAAGGCCACCGGCAAGGCGGTCACCAGGGTGACCGCCTGCAGGGCACCCAGGCCGCCGGCGAGCAGCAGCACGATGGAGGTCAGGCCCAGCAACACGCACCAGAACAGGCGCTGCCAGACGGGCGCCTCGTTGTTGCCACGCGAAGCGATGGAGTTGACCACCAGCGCGCCCGAGTCCGCCGAGGTGATGAAGAACACGCCAATCAGCAGCACCGCCAGCCAGGACACCGGCTTGACCCAGGGCAGGTACTCGAAGAAGCGGAACAGCAAGGCGTCCACATTGGTGGCGGTCTGCGCCAGCGCACCAGCGGCCACATGGCTGTCGGTCCAGATCGCGCTGTTGCCAAAGGCCGTCATCCACAGCAGGTTGAACGCGGTGGGCACCAGCAGCACGCCGATGACGAACTCGCGCACCGTGCGGCCGCGCGAGATACGCGCGATGAACAGGCCGACAAAGGGCGACCAGCTCACCCACCAGGCCCAGTACAGGATCGTCCAGCCACCAAACCAGCCCTCCTCCCGCGACGGCGCATAGGCGAAGGTGCGCAGCGACATGCCGATAAGGCCCTGCAGGTAGTTGCCGATGTTCTCGCTCAAGGCCTTGAAGATATGCGCGGTGGGGCCGGCGATGATGACAAAGCTCAGCAGCAGCACCGACAGCAGCATGTTGAATTCGCTCAGGCGCCGCACGCCTTTGTCCACGCCCAGCAGCGCAGACAGACTGGCCAGGGTCACCACCACGACGATGACGGCCACCAGGAACCCGGAGGTCTCGGTTTCCCAGCCGGTCAAGGTGTGGATGCCGGCGGCGATCTGGCGCGCGCCATAGCCCAAGGTGGTGGCAATACCGGCAATGGTGCCCACCAGCGCAAACGCATCGACGCCGTGGCCAATGGGGCCGTTGATACGCTCGCGCAGCAGCGGGTACAGGCCCGAACGCATCGTCAGCGGCAGGTTGTAGCGAAAGCCGAAATAGGCCAGCACCAGGCCCATCGTGCCGTAGACCGCCCAGGCATGGAAGCCCCAGTGGAAGAACGTGGCCTCCATCGCCTCGCGCGCGGCAGCGGGCGTGCCCGGCTCCTGTGTGGCCGGGTTGAGGAAATGCTGCAGCGGCTCGCCCACGCCAAAGTACATCAGGCCAATGCCCATGCCGGCGGCAAACAGCATCGATGACCAGGAGACAAAGCTGAACTCCGGCTTGGCGTCATCGGGGCCCAGGCGGATATCGCCATAGCGGCTGGCTGCCAGCACCACCAAAAACAGCAAGAAGGCGCTGAGCGCCATCACATAGAACCAGTCAAAACTGGCCACCACCCAGCGCTGCGCGCCCGAGAACAGGCGGTCTGCGGCATCAGGCGCCAGCACGCACACGAGCAGCAGGACGCCCAGCACCAGCAGTGCAGGCACCACCACCGGCAGCGACATGGTCGAGCGCTGGCTCGCCTGCGGCTCCTGCGGCGTCTGCGCAGCGGGCTCCGGGGCCGCTGCGCCGGCCTCTGGCGAGAGCGCAGTATCAGAAGAAGAATTGGTCATAGGTCTACCCGTGTTGGGAGCACGCCCCATCCGTCACAGGCGCGCAGCAGCAGCCCTCCGGCCCCCAATGGGCATGATCAGGCACTGCAAAACCTATCAGTATGCAATAAATGATTGCAAAAATGCTATTTTGACAAGCCGGCAATCTTCAACAATCGCTACAGTCCTACAGCTGCGCCCCTGCTGGCCCGCTGCGCTTGTTGGGATGCGACCACAGCGCCCGCAGCCCGGTGAGCGCATCAGCGCTGCACACCCCAGCGCTTGATGGTGACCCTCTCCAGCGGGTGAAAGCCCAGGTTCTCGACCAAGAGGCCAATGATGATCACCAGGGCCAGCCCGGCAAATACCTGGTCGGTATAGAGCTCGTTGCGGCTTTGGAAGATGTACCAGCCCAGGCCGCCCTTGCCCGACGACGCCCCAAACACCAGCTCGGCAGCAATCAGGGTGCGCCAGGCAAAGGCCCAGCCAATCTTGAGGCCCGACAGGATGGACGGCAGCGCAGCTGGCACCAGGATTTGCAGCACATAGCGCGCGCCGCGCAGGCCATAGTTGCGGCCGGCCATGCGCAAGGTCTCGGGCACCGACTGAAAACCGGCATAGGTGGCCAGCGCCAGCGGCCACAGCACCGAATGCACCAGCACCGCCAGCAAGCTGGCCTGCCCCAGGCCCAGCCACAGCAGGGCCAGTGGCAGCAGCGCAATCGCCGGCAGGGGGTTGAACATGCTGGTCAAGGTGGTCAGCACATCGCGCCCCCACTGGCTCGATACCGCCAGCAGCGTCAGCAGCAAGGCCCCGGCCACACCCAGCAGATAGCCTTGCAGCAAGATACCCAGCGATATCGCCGCCTTGCCCAGCAGCGCGCCATTGCCCAGCTCGCGCAGCAAGGTCGCTGCCGTCTGGCTGAAGGTGGGCAAGAGCAGGTCGTTGTTCTGCCAGCGCGCAGCCAGCTCCCACAGGAGGGCCAGCACCACCAAAATAAGGGCCTTGCGCAAGGCCGGATGCTGGAGCAAGCGTTTGGCCAGCGGCAAGCGGCGCACCGCCAGGTGTGCCGGGGCATCGGGCAGGGGGTATTCGGCCTCGGGCCGCAGGGGTGGCAGGGCCTTGGCAGCGCCAGGCCAGGCCGTCAGGGGGGTGGATGCCATAGCGGGTCTCTTCTCTCGTGTCAGGCCACGCGGCGCAAGCCGGTGGCTGCGCTGCTGCCGGGGTCGGCGGCGGCGGGGGCGCCAGCGCGGTCTTCGTCAAACAGCAGCCGGTGGATACGCTGGTGCGCGGCCTCGAACTCGGCGCTGCCGCCGCTCGCCAGGCCAAAGGCATGGGCGTTGATCTCCGCCCGCAGCCGCCCCGGGTGGGGCGAGAGAATGGCGACGCGGCTGCCCACGACCAGCGCCTCCTCGATCGAATGGGTGACAAAGACCAAGGTGAAGCGCAGCTCGTCCCACAGCGCCAGCAGCTCTTCCTGCATGCGCCGGCGCGTCAGCGCATCGAGGGCCGCAAAGGGCTCGTCCATCAGCAGCACCTGCGGGTGCATGGCCAGCGCACGGGCAATAGCCACGCGCTGCTTCATGCCGCCTGACAGCTGGTGCGGATGCACATCGGCAAAGCGGCTCAACCCCACCTTGTCCAGGTAGAGATCGGCGCGCTCGCGCGCCTCGGCCTTGCTGCAGCGGCGCGAGGCCAGCAGCGGGAACATCACGTTCTCGCGCACCGTCTTCCAAGGCGGCAGCTGGTCAAACTCCTGGAACACCATCACCCGGTCCGGCCCGGGGCCCTCGACCGGTTGGCCAGCCAGGCGGATCGCCCCTTCGCTGACCGGCACAAAACCGGCCATGGCCTTGAGCAGGGTCGATTTGCCGCAACCAGACGCCCCCAGCAGCACAAAGCGCTCGGCCGCATGCACCTGCAGGCTGACCTGGTGGGTGGCACGCAGCACACGCTCGTCGGTCACATAGTCGATGCTGACCTGGTCGACCTCCAGCAAGGCGCTGCCCGCCTGCGCAGCCTGGCTGTGCAAGCTCTGGCTGGGTGCCGATGTTGGGATGGGCGGGGCACGGCTGATGAGGCGGTCGGCCAGCTCGGCCTCGGCCAGGCTGGCATAGGGCTCGGCGGCGCTGCGCAGCCAGCTGCCGCGCGACAGCGCAACATCACCCTCCTGCGCAAAAACGTGGGGCCAGCGCATCTCAGCTCCCCCCGGAGATGCGCGGGTCGTCAAAGAAATAGTCGCGCACCGATTCGGGCTTGGTCTTGATCACGCCCACCCGCTGCAGGAACTGGCCCAGGCCCACGGTGTTCTGCGGCTGGATCGTGAACTGCACCTGCGGGTTCTTGATGATCTGCAGGATCAGGTTGCGATCGACCTTGCCGCCGCCACCGCTCTTCAAAAAGATATCGGCCGCCTGCTCGGGATTGGCCTGCACAAAGCGGGCCGATTCATCGAGCGCATCGAGGAAGGCGCGGTAGGTCTTGGGGCTTTCCTGGCGGAACTTCTCGGTGGCGTAGAGCACGGTGGACGAGGCCGGACCGCCCAGCACCTCATAGCTGTTGAGCACAATGCGCGCATTGGGGTTGCCGGCCAGCTCCACCTCCTGGAACGGCGGGTTGCCAAAGTGCGCGGTAATCTCGGTGCCGCCCTTGATGATGGCCGCTGCCGCATCGGGGTGCGGCAAGGCCACCTGCAGCTTGTCGAGCCGCTGGTAGTGCTGCTCGCCCCAAAGCTTGGCCGAGGCGTACTGCAGCACGCGCGACTGCACCGAGACGCCAACCGCCGGCGTGGCAATGCGGTCTTTGTCGCTGAAGTCGGCAATCGTCTTGACCTGCGGGTTGTTGCTGACCAGGTAGTAGGGGAAGTTGCCCAGCGAGGCCACGCCCTTGACGTTTTGCTTGCCCTTGGTGCGGTCCCAGAGCGTAAAGAGCGGCGCGACGCCGGCGCCGCCAATATCGACGTTGCCCGAGAGCAGCGCATCGTTGACCGCCGGGCCGCCGGAGAACTGCAGGTAGCTGACCTTGATGTCCACCCCCTGGGCCTTGCCCTGCTTTTCGATGAACTGCTGGTCCTGCGCCACATTGAGCAGCAAATAGACGATGCCGTACTGCTGCGCAATGCGCAGCTGGCCCTCGGCCGCCTGCGCGTCGCCCGCAGCCACGCCCCAGAGCGCAGCGGTGGCGGCCAGCACGGCTGCCGCATGCTTGCTGGCAGAGCCGAGGCTGGCGCCATGGGCGGCGGCAGCGGGACGGCTGGATGGTGTGGTGGACTGTTTACCGGGCGGCTGGCTGCGCAGCGCCCAAGGATTGCGGATGTTCATAGTGCGTCAAGAGGTATGGCTGGAATCGTTGGGCCGCAGCGCAGCACCACCGCGCTTTTTGGCGCGGGTGGGCAGGCACTGGGGGTGGGCGTCAATCGCCGTTGTCAAGGAGCGGGCAGCGCCGCCGCAATGGCGGGCGCTGGCGATCAACAACAGGCGGCAGCCAGGCTCAGCGACAGCAGAAACAGCGGCTGGTGGCGTTGCGGGCGGGGCAGCCCGGTAGCGCGCAAGGTCGGGGAGGTGGCGTTCATACCGGTACATCCCCTTCGATCGTCGTGCGGTAGAGCTTGCGGCGCTGGCCGGCCGGCACGCCGGTGGCCAGGTGCAGCACCGCGCGGTTGTCCCAAAAGACCAGGTCCCGGTCACGCCAGTGGTGGCGGTAGACAAACTGCGGCTGGGTGCTGTGGGCAAACAGCTCGGCCAGCAGCGCGGCCGAGCGGCCCTCGGGCAGGCCCAGGATGCGGGTGGTGAAATGCTCGCTGACAAACAAGGACTTGCGGCCGGTCTGCGGATCGGTGCGCACCACCGGGTGCACAGCAGGCTTGACCTCGGCCACCTGCTCGGCGCTCAGCGCAGGGCGGAAGGCATTGCGCTCGCGCAGTGCCTCATATTTGAGCAAATAGCTGTGTTCGGCCAGCAAGCCCACCAGCTGCTGCTTGAGGGTGTAGGGCAGCGCCTCGTAGGCCGCGACCTGGTCGGCAAACAAGGTGTCCCCACCGACCTCGGGCAGCTCTTGCGCATGCAACAGCGAACCCATCGCAGGCTGGGGCTTGTAGGACAGGTCAGAGTGCCAGTAGGCCCCGGCATCGCCCAGGCCCACGGGCTGGCCGTTTTCAATGATGTTGGAGACGATCAGGATCTCGTCATGGCCCGGCAGCTGGTAGTTGCGCAGCACATGGCGCTGCAGCGGCCCAAAGCGGCGGCTGAAGGCAATCTGCTCGGCCGGGCTGATGCGCTGGTTGCGGTAGACCACGACACTGTGGTCCTGGTGCGCCTGCTGCAGCCGGGCAAAGTCCTCCGGGCCCAGCGGGCGGGACAGGTCCAGGCCCACGACCTCCACCCCCAGGCGGGTCTGGGCGCCCGCGGGCTGCTGGATGGGGCGCAGGCTGAAGGCCTGCGTGGTGCCAGTGGCGCTGCCCGCCTGGCTGGCGCTGTCAGGCACCGGGCGGCGGAAGAAAAACGGATGGGCAGTCAGAACATCAAACAGCGCGGACATGGCAGCTTTCCTTGGCGGACCAGTGATAGGCCCACTGTAGAAGGCGCGCTGCGATCAGAAAACGAATGAAAACGCGTATCTTTATGCGCAAACCGATGAAGGGTGCTGCTGCGCTGCTGTTTTGTCTGCTGTCATCAGGCCGTCATGCAGCGCCGCCATGATCGCAGTCTGTCGGTGCAGCACAAGCCAGCCTGCATGCCCCGTGCCGGGCGCGTCCAGATCGGACGCACCGGGCGGCGGGCATGTGTCAGGGCTTGGCACCGGCAGCCATCTTTTGTCGGCCCGCCTCTGCGGGGCCCACCTCACCCAGTCCCACCCTGCCCCCTCTCTGCCCTGGTGCCAGCGGCTAGGGATGCTCTGCAAAACCCTCGCCAAGCGGGATGGACGCGGATCGGGATGAGGCGCAAGGCGTCTTTTGCAGTCAATAGCTGTTGCTATTGACAAGGAAGACAACGCAGTGGATCGCCCGAGACCGCGTTGAGACCACGGCAGGGATTTTTGCAGAGGGTCCCTATAGCCGGTGCATGCGGTCGCCCTGCACAAAGCCGGCTGGCTCCCAGACGGCCACACCCTTGCTCAGCATGATGGCCTTGAAGAACTCGCCCATCTCATGCTCCATCATCAGCTTGGCCGCCTTGCTGCGGGCAATCACTTCGAGCCCGTCGAGCTTGGCGCCCAGGCCGCAGTTGATCAGGAAATGGGCCTGGCTGGTGTAGCCCAGCACATCCATGCCGGCATCCTGCGCCGCCACAGCAATGCCGGTGAAGTTCACATGGGCGGTGATGTCTTTCAGCCCCACCAGCACCAGCGGGTCACTGTCGACCTGGTGCAGGTGGTGGCAGACCAGGGTGCCCATGTGGCGCTGCGGGTGGTAGTACTCCGATTCGCCAAAGCCATAGTCGATCAGCAGCACCGCGCCGCGCGTGATGCGGTCGGCCAGCGTCGCGACAAAGGCTTCGCCCTGCGGGTGGATCTCGGTCAGGTACTCGGCCTCCTGCGGCAGCTCCGGCTCCACCGGCGGGCGCAGGTGGGTAGGGCGCTGGTCCCAGCCAAAGCGCAGATCGTCGCCCTCGGCGCTCGCCACGACCACGCCGCGCTCCTGCCACACACCCTGCTGGCGCAGCAAAAGCTTGACCGGCATGGCGTCAAGCACCTCGTTGCCGACGACCACGCCCTGCATCTGCGCGGGCAGGCTGTCGGCCCACTGCACCTGGTCGCCAAAGCGGGCCAGGCGCTCTTGCTGGCGCAGGCGCAGGCTGCCCGAGACATCGACAATCGTGTAGCGCGTGCAGGCGGGGCCCAGGGTGGACAGCAGCTGCTCGGCCAGCGCACCGGTGCCGGCGCCAAACTCCCAGACCTCGCTGGTCTGGGTGTGGGCAAAGGCATCCTGCACCTGGGCAGCGACCAGCTCGCCAAACACCGGCGAGAGCTCGGGCGCGGTGACAAAGTCGCTGCCCTCCTCGGGCATGACGCCAAACTTGCTGCGGTCATTGGCGTAGTAGCCCAGGCCGGGCTCGTACAGCGCCATGCGCATGAAGTCATCAAACGGGATCCAACCGCCGGCCTGGGCAATAGCCTCAGCCATGCGCTTGGCCAGCACAGTCGTTAAACTAGAGGGTTCTGTATTCACCCCCTTATTGTCGCCGCTTGCTGAGCGCTTGCCATGCCCATGCCTTCTTCGACCCCACGCACCGTACTGGTCACTGGCGCTGCCAAGCGCCTGGGCCGGGTGATTGCGCTCGGGCTGGCCCGCCATGGCTGGCAGGTGGCGGTGCACTACCGTGGCTCGGCCGCCGAGGCTGCGCAGACCGCTGCCGAGTGCGCCGCGCTGTCGGGCCTGAGCGGCCATTTTGACGCCGATTTCGACGATGAGGCCGCAGTGCGCAGCCTGCTGCCCCGGGTGGTGGCCCATTTCGGCCAGGTCGATGCAGTGGTCAACAGCGCCTCGCTGTTCGAGCATGATGGCGCCGCCGACTTTGGCTATGCCGCGCTGGAGCGCCATCTGCGCAGCAACACGGCCGCGCCCATTGTGCTGGCCCAGCTGCTGCACCAGCATATCTGCCAGCGGGGCGACCCGGCCCAGGGCGTGGTGGTGAACCTGCTCGACCAGAAGCTGTGGAACATGAACCCCGACTTTGTCAGCTACACCTTGAGCAAGGCGGCGCTGGAAGCGGCCAACACCTTGCTGGCCCAGGCGCTGGCGCCGCGCCTGCGGGTGGTGGGTGTGGCCCCGGGCTTGACGCTGACCAGCGACTACCTGAGCGCCGAGAAGTTCGAGGCCCTGCACCGCATGAGCCCGCTGGGGCGTTCTTCCACAGCGGAAGACGTGGCAGCCACCGTGCGCTTTGCGCTGGACAACAGCTCCATCACCGGCACCAGCCTGCTGGTGGACGGCGGCCAGCACCTGATGCGGTTTGACCGCGATTTTTCGATGATGTAGCGATTCTTCGCTGCCTTGCTGTTTTTATGACGACATTTGACACCGGGTTGCAAACCCTGAGCTTGACGGGCCTGCGTTTTGATGCCAATTTAGGCATCCTCGCCCACGAGAAGACTGCGCCGCAACCCATCTTGGTGGATGCGGAAATCAACATGGGCCAGCAGCCGCTGGCGCCCAGTGATGACGACATCATGCATGTGCTGGACTACCGCAAGGTGCGCCAGATCATCATCGATGAATGCACGGCCGAGCATGTCAACCTGCTTGAGACCCTGATCGGCAAGGTCGCCCAGCGGCTGATGCAGTTGCCCAATGTGCGCGGCGTTCGCGTGAAGATCGCCAAGCTAGAGATTTTTGACGATTGCGAAGTTGCAATCCGCACCGAAACCGGACAATGGTGAACCTATGAACGCCCCCACCGATACCGCACTCCTCCAGCCCCAGCCCGCCGCCGCGAACGGATGGGACTTTGACGACGCCACCAGCGACGATGCGCAGGCATCGGCTAACAACGAAAAGCGGGTGAAGATCCAGCGCGAGAACCACAAGCTGGAAAAGCGCCTGTGCCGTGAGGTGGCGCGCGCCATTGGCGACTACAACATGATCGAGGACGGCGACAAGGTGATGGTCTGCATGTCCGGCGGCAAGGACAGCTACACCCTGCTTGACATCCTGATGAAGCTGCGCGCCCGCGCTCCCATCAAGTTCGACCTGGTGGCCGTGAACCTGGACCAGAAGCAGCCCGGCTTTCCCGAGCATGTGCTGCCCGAGTACCTCAAAAGCGTGGGCGTGGACTTCCACATCGAGAACCAGGACACCTACAGCGTCGTCAAGCGTGTGGTGCCCGAGGGCAAGACCACCTGCGGTCTGTGCTCGCGCCTGCGCCGCGCCATTTTGTACAAGGTGGCCGACCAGCTGGGCTGCAACAAGGTGGCGCTGGGCCACCACCGCGACGACATCGTGCAGACCTTGATGCTCAACATGTTCCACGGCGGCATCATGAAGGCCATGCCCCCGAAGCTGGTGAGCGACGACGGCAAGCATGTGGTGATCCGCCCGCTGGCCTATGTGCCCGAGAAGGACACCGAACGCTGGGCCCAGTACCGCGACTTCCCCATCATCCCCTGCAACCTCTGCGGCAGCCAGGAAAACCTGCAGCGCCAGATGATTGGCGACATGCTGCGCGAGTGGGACCGCAAGCACCCCGGCCGCGTGAACAACATGTTCCGCGCGCTGCAGCATGTGGTGCCCACCCACCTGGCCGACTCCAAGCTGTTCGATTTCCAGAACGCCAAGCCTACCGGCATCGCCGATGAAAACGGCGACAAGGCCTTCGACCACGACGACTTGCCCAGCAACCCCTCGCTGCCTGCCGGCATGCAGGTGGTGCAATTGGGCTGATCCACGTTTGCTTGAGCCATGCAGCCCTGCTTGTCGCCCCTGACTGACAGCCGCTGCCGCTCCAAGCGTTTATCGTTGAGCGCATGCGCTGTGTCCTTATGGCGCAGCGCTTTTTTTTCGGGAGACGGCACCATGTTCCTATCTTTTGACCGGGCGGCCCTGCCAGGCATGCCCCAGTGGCGTCGTATCGCCGGTATCGCAGCGATGGCCTGCGCCAGCCTCTGGCTGGCCGGTTGCGCCGGCGTGCGCACCATCGACAGCGATGTGCAAAGCTACTCCACTTTGCAGCAAGTGCCCGCGCCGCCAACCTACCGGCTGCAGTTGCTGCCGTCCCAGGTCGCACTGGGGCCACAATTTGATACCGTCGTGCAACAGGCCGAGGCCTCTTTGGCCGGTGTGGGTCTGCGCCGCGACGACCGCCAGGGCAGCGTGATCGCGCAGATCGACGTACAAGCTCGTTACATTCCCGACAGCTGGCTGCTGCCCGGCAGTCCCTATAACCCCTATGGCGGTTTGGGCTGGGGCCCCGGCTGGGGTTGGGGCTGGCGCGGTGGCATCGCCTGGCGCGACACCGGCCCTTCGCTGCACTACCGCGCCGTGCAGCTGACCTTGCGCGATGTCCAGACCCAGCAGGTGGTCTATGAGACCTCGGCCCGCTACGAGGATGTCTGGGTCGATGACCAGGTGATCTACCGCATCTTGTTCGACTCAGCGCTCAACGGCTTTCCCAAGCCGCCGCAAGGACCACGCCGCGTCAGCACCACGGTTGGCGCGCCCGCCGCTGCCCAGCCCGCATCCACTCCAGCTGCAGCCGCTGCATCTGCCACTGCCACTCCCGCTAAGCCCGCCGCCAAACCCCAATAACAAGGAACGCATGCACAGCACCCAGATCATTGCCATTCGCCACGGGGAGACCGATTGGAACCTTGCCGCTCGCATCCAGGGCCATACGGACATACCGCTGAACGCCACCGGCGAGCGCCAGGCCCGGCAGCTGGCCCAGGCGCTGACCGAGACCCCGCTGGCCCATATCTACAGCAGTGATCTGCAGCGCGCATTCAGCACCGCCCAGGCGCTGGCGCAGGCCAATGGCGCGCCGCTCGCCACCCACCGCGCCTTACGCGAGCGCAGCTTTGGCGACTATGAAGGCTCCCGCTTTGCCGACATCGAGGTCTCGGACCCGCCGTCGGCCCTGCGCTGGCGCAAGCGTGACCCGGTCTTTGCCCCGCCCCAGGGCGAATCACTGCAGGCGCTGCAGGCGCGCGTGGCCCAGGTCGTGGCCGAACTCGCCGCCAGCCACCTGGGCCAGCAGATCGCGCTGGTGGCCCATGGCGGCGTGCTCGATTGCCTCTACCGCCTGGCCACGCGCCAGGACATCCAGGCCCCCCGCACCTGGGAGTTGGCCAATACCAGCGTCAACCGCCTGCTGTGGACACCGGACAGCGGCCTGACCCTGGTGGGCTGGGGCGACACCAGCCACCTGCAGACCGTCGGCTTGGACGAAACCCTCTAACAGCGGCTGCAAGCCGCCGCCCTTCGGGCCGGACTCTGCCTCCCCCCTCCACTTTTTGTGACTTTTTTGCATCAGCTTCCCCTGCATGGTGGCCACCATGCAGGCGGCCGTTTGCCTGCCGCGCCAATGTCGCCCAGGGTCCTGTGCGATGACACAAACAAATGAAACGCAATGCTTCATAGAGCCGATAAAATACCAAGGTATGTCAGCGTTCACTCCAACCTCTGGTGATCAAGTGACATTTAATTACTTTTAGAATTCACTAATTGCTTGATCATTATTAATAGTAGTGCGACCATCTATAGACGAGTTCAATGACTCCTCTGTTAGATTACTAAAAAGGTATTGACCGTTATATGCCAGACGCCGAGCTGACCCGAAAACCCCTGCCGACGCCCTCCCTGCGCCAGCTGAGCTGCTTCAAGGAAGTAGCGACGCACCGCAGCTTCAGCCGTGCCGCGCAGGCGCTGTCCATGAGCCAGCCCGCACTGTCTTCGGCCATCCGTGAGCTGGAGACGCTGCTGGGCACCGCCTTGTTTGACCGCAGCACCCACCATGTCCGCCTGACGTCGGCCGGCGAAGCCGTGCGCCCGCAGGTCGAGTGGATGATCAACAACTTTGTGCAAGGCGTGCAGGATCTGCAGCAGTTGCTCAAATACCAGGCCGACACCGTGCGCATCAGCTGCATCCCCTCCACCACCCACCTGCTGGCGCCGTGGCTCGCCCTCTGGCAGCAGTCCCACCCGATGGTGGACCTGCAGCTGCACGACATGCGCAATGACGACCTGCTGGCCTCGGTGGCCAATGGCAGCTCGGACATCGGCCTGGGCCTGGAGTTCACCGTGCCCCCGTCGGTGGAGACACAGTTCGTGACCGAGGACGAGGTCATGGCCGTCATCCCCGCCAAGCACCGCCTGGCACAAAAGACCGATCTGCGCTGGTCGGACCTCAGCGATGAGCCGCTGGTCGTGCTCTCGCGCGGCAGCACCTACGAGATGATTGTCTCGGTGCTGGAGCAGCAAGGCGTGGGCACCAGCCACACCGAGACGCTGAGCTATACCGAGTCGCTCTACGCGCTGGTGCAAAGCGGCCTGCGCATCGGCCTGCTCTCGCGCCTGTACACGCAGGGCCACCAAAGCGATGACTGGGTGACCGTGCCGCTCAAAGGCCCCTTGCTGTCGCGCCGCATCTGCCTGATGACGCGCGCAGCCAATGGCAGCCGCCGCGCCATCGTGCAGGAATGCTGGGACTACCTCTGCGAGAACATGGGCAACGAATCGCCGCCCACCAAGCGCGCCGCCAAGGCCGCTTGAATCGGCGCCAAACGGGGCCACGCGCCCCTGTCTGGCACCAAACGCTAAAGCCCCAGCAAAAGCCCCATCGATGGGGCTTTACGTTTTACACCAATGCCGCCTGTCCAGGCCCGCCGCCCACCAGACCCAGGTGGCGGTAGGCCGCCTGGGTGGCCATCCGGCCGCGCGGCGTGCGCTGCAAAAAGCCCTGCTGGATCAAATACGGCTCGATCACATCCTCGATCGTGCCAGGCTCCTCGCCAATGCTGGCGGCAATATTGTCCAGCCCCACCGGCCCGCCATCAAAGCGGTGCACCACCGCTTCGAGCAGCTTGCGGTCCATGATGTCAAAGCCCAGGGGGTCGACATCCAGCATGGCCAGCGCGCGGTTGGCCATCTCCTGCGTGATGCGGCCATTGCCTTTGACATCGGCGTAATCGCGCACCCGGCGCAGCAAGCGGTTGGCAATACGGGGCGTGCCGCGTGAGCGGCGTGCAATCTCCAGCCCGCCTTCGTCATCGATGGGTGTGTTCAGCAAGCCGGCGCTGCGCATCACGATCTTGGTCAGCTCTTCGGTGGTGTAGAACTCCAGGCGCGCGACGATGCCAAAGCGGTCGCGCAGCGGGTTGGTGAGCATGCCCGCGCGTGTGGTGGCCCCCACGAGGGTGAAGGGCTGCAGATCCAGCTTGATGGAGCGCGCAGCCGGCCCTTCGCCGATCATGATGTCGATCTGGTAGTCCTCCAGCGCCGGGTAGAGGATTTCCTCGACCACCGGCGAGAGGCGGTGGATCTCGTCAATGAAGAGCACATCGTTGCGCTCCAGGTTGGTCAGCAGCGCCGCCAGGTCCTTGGGCTTTTCCAGCACCGGGCCGCTGGTCTGGCGCAGGTTCACCCCCAGCTCCGAGGCGATGATGTGCGAGAGCGTCGTCTTGCCCAGCCCGGGCGGGCCAAACAACAGCACATGGTCCAGTGCCTCGCTGCGCTTTTTGGCCGCGCCAATGAAGATCTCCAGCTGCTCGCGCGCCTTGACCTGGCCCACATACTCCTGGAGCTGCTTGGGGCGCAGCGCGCGCTCGAGCACCTCCTCCTGCGGCGAGGACTGGCTCGCGGAAATCACGCGGTTGTCAGGGCGGGGGACTGGCGCAGCGGCGAAGGAATCGGTATGGATAGTCATGGATCAGTGCAGGCATGGCCAGGGAGGTGTGCAGCGCATCCCTAAGGCGCATCCCACACATAATAAGCCAGTCCGTCATACAAAAGCCCCGCATTGGCCAGCCAGGCATCGCGCGCCTGCACTTGCAGGCTGTAGAGGTGCACCCCCGGCACATACTGGTAGGCGCGGTAGACGGCCTCCACCCCGTCACCGGGCTGCGCGGGCGACCACCAGGCAATGCCGTCGTAGTTCCAGCTGGGGTGGTAGGTCTGCACAAACTGCCGCTCGGCATCGCTGGTGGTGTAGAAATGGGCGACGACCTCGGGGTTGAAATAGCGGTGCACGGGCACCAGGCGGGCATGTGCGCGGCCTGCGGCATAGAACGCAACGCCGTCAAAGACCAGCTCGTTGGGGAAGCTCGCGATCACATAGTCACGCTCAGAGGCAGACAAGGTATAGAACTCCCCGCCCGAGCGCAGCACCAGGAAGCGGTAGACGGGCATGTGCATATCGCTGTTCATCGCCTTGTCGGCCCCCAGCCAAGCCGCAAAGCTGGCGATGGCCTGGTCCAGCCGGCCATAGACGACACGGCCATCCTTGGCAGGGCACCAGTTGTCACCGCCCGTCAGCGTACCGGTCACGCGGCCATTGACAAACAGGGCCGAACCGCTGGAGCCCGCCTCGATACCGCCCTGGCTCCAAAGCACCCGGTAAAAGCCCCCATCGGCTTGGGCCTGCGGAGCGCAGTCCAAGGTGCGGCCCACATAGTCCACCGCGCACACCGCATCGTCCTGCAGCTTGCCCGATGACAGCATCATCAAGTCGCCACGCGGATGGTGCAGCCCGGCCACCGCAACGCCCCAGGGCTGGGTGGACGCATCCCAGCCGGCAAACAAGGCGCCTGCTGGCGGCGCCTCATCCAGCTGCAGCAAGGTCATGTCATTGCCGATGCCTGTGGCCAGCCAGCGCGCCGCGCTGTAGCGCTCGGCATGGCCGGCAAACAGCTGCTGGCTGCCGCAGGACTGCGAGTAGTAGAACCAGGAGGTCTGCAAGGTCGATGCCGTCGCCTGGTCCCGCACACAGTGGGCGGCAGTCAGCACATAGGGTGTCAGGTCCTGACGTGGGTTGTTGAGCAAGGTGCCTGTGCACTGGAAAGTGCGCGCCTGGCTCACATAGACCATGCGGATCACGGCATCACGCTGGTCCAGCAACGCAGTCTGGCAATTCACATCCTGCTGGCAGGCATTGGAGAGGCGCTTTTCAGACAACGTGGCCATGTCAGCCGTCTTCAGAGCCTCAGCCACCAGGGGCGGCACGACGATCTGCGAGAGCTGGGGCATGGCCCATTGCAGGCTGCTGGTCGCCAACGCGGCGGGCAGCAGGATCTCCAGCACGGGCGTGGGCCCCACATCGGGCGTCCACCAGGTGCGCTGGCCCGTCTGCGCATCGGCAGCCAGGCCCTCGAGCAGCGCAGCGCCGGTCACCTCGTAGCTGGCAGCGGCATCGGGCGATGCATAAAGCCGGAACACCGCCATCGGCGGCAAGGCGGCAAACTCCAGACCCAGACGCAGCCCATAGGCATCGTCCGCCCGCCATTGCAAGGCGGCCACCTGCTGGCCCGATGGCAGGGTTCGCCACTGCAACAGACGCGCGACTTTGTCGGCCGTATCCAGGGTATCCAGCGCGCGCGCCACGCCAATCTGGCGGACGCCGCCCTCATCGGGGGCCAGCGCCTTGCTGTCCTGCCAGGGCGGCAGCACGATGGGCACCACAGCCATCGCCGAGAGCGCCACCGCATCCTTGGCCTCCACAGCGCTGGGGCTGGCCGGCATCCTGCGCGCATCAACCTGCCAACTGGCCTGGGCACAACCACAACTGCCAGCCACGATGAGCGCGGTGACCCAACGCAGGCCCTCAGCAGAAAGCGCCGAACTCCAGCGGGACACAATGCGACAAGACATGATGGACTCCTCGCGGTTGCGACAAGAAAAGCGCCGCCGATCAACACAAACTACTGACCGGATACAGCCAATCTAGAGCAAGCACTTACATCAAGCAAGCCTATCGAATAGTACAAAAACAAAACATTGGTTAACTGCGCAAAGAAAAGGGCCGGCAAACCGGCCCTGCGAGGGCGGCGGCCGCGCCAGGTGTCAGCGATCAGTTGCCCAGCCACTGCGCGGCCCCGTCCGCAAAAAACTTGTCAAAGCGGCCGTAGTAGCTGAGGCCCCGTGGCGCCTGGCAGCGGCTGGAGCCGCCATACAGGGTGCCAATGACGCGGCCGTCACTGAACAGCGCAGATCCACTGCTGCCTCCCTCGGTCCTCCCCTGGCTCCAGCTGACGCTGTAGAAGCCGCCATTCGCATCGCCCCCACTGCAGCTGAAGGTGGAGCTGCCGGTGGACTGGCAGCGGGCATGGTCCGCTACAGCGCCCACGCTGTACTTGAGCAGGTCGCCACCGGGATGGTGCAGACCGTAGATGGCCTGGCCCTTGGGGGCCAGATTTGTTGCATCCCAGCCTGCATAGTCCACCCCTGCCGGAGGCATCTCGTTGAGCCGGAGCAATGCAGAATCTGTCGTGGCCGTGGCGTGCAGCAAGGTGGCACCTGCGCTGCGCCGGGCGCTTTGGGCACTCGGCACACCGGAATTGCAACTGCTGGCGTGGTAGAACCAGCGGGTCTGCAGCGTCGAGGCTACCGATTGGTTAGAGATACAGTGGTTGGCCGTCAGAAAGTAAGGCACAAAATCCGCCTTGGGGTTGTTCAGCAAGGTGCCGGTGCACAGGTAGGACTGGCCGCTTTCCCGGGTGTAGACCATCTGGGCCACGGCATTGCGCTCGGTCTGGTAGTTGCTGGTGCAGGACACATCCATACGGCAACTCTCCAGCGGATCGGCTTCGGTGGCTCCTGCCGGGTCCATGTCGGCCGCGTCCACGGCGGCCGCTCCCACGGTGGCCGCTCCCACATCCGTGGGCAAGGACAGGTTGTAGAAGATGTGCGAAACCCGGGGGATCGAGATCCGCAATGCCTCCGCGGGCATCCCTGCGGGGAGCACTACTTCGATGGTGGTGTCGCCCGCACCCACATCGGGCGTCCACCAGGTGCTGGCAGGCGCGCCGCTCTCGCCCGCGCTCTGGTTCTGCGCCAGCAGTGCATTGATCTGCGCGCCGCTGCGCTCGACGATCGCTGCGGGATGCTCCTGGCTGTAGATGCGCAGCAGCGCGCCATCGGGCAGCTGCTCCACCAGCACACCGGCACGCAGGCCATAGGCACCCATAGCCTGGATATTGATGGCCGCCACTTGCTGCCCACTGGGCAACGGCGTCCACTGCATGGCCGACTGGGTTTGCGCCACCGATGCGGTGGCATCCACGGCGCGTGCGGCGCCAATCTGGAGTGCCGGGCCGCTCGCCTCCTCGTCAGCCATGGACTCTTGCATTTCCAGCTCGGGCAGCACCACAAAATGCGTTTGCACCCGGGTGCCTAAAGGCACTGGCACCAAGAGAGAGGATTCGACGGCGGAATCCGGCAATACCACCGGGTCCAGGATATAGGTCGTAGGCTGGGCCACCACCATGCCGGAGGTCCATAACAGACCGAGCACTGCATGTTTTGGGTATCTCATGATGGATTCACTCCAAGTCAAAATGCCATTCAAAAGCCTGCAAATCACCGAATTGCGGTTTGCATTTTTATTTTGAAGATATCCAAGTGAGCAGACACCTACAAAGGTAAAGCAAATATCGACCAGTAACAGCAAGAGGGCGACGAATCTCTCCCGTACCCTCTACGCCATAGGCCCACAAAATGAAACTCATCCACCAATATTATTTATTATTCCTTTCATTCGATATTAATAAAATCCAGACCCTATTCGCTTGGCACAGCAAGCCAAAGAATGCCTATATTTACTCGCTTTCTGACAAAGTGAGTGGTGTTATTGAAATCCTTTTATAAAAACCGGCGATTTACAAATGCGCTCTCATGCAGCAGGTTGAGTTTCCTCAGCAGAACATCGCATACCAGGGACAAAAATTTAATCCGCCTTGGTATTGATGAATTCCGCAAGCGGGGCCGCTTCTCGGTACTGATTCGATGGCCCTACATTGCAGCAGGCCGGTGGATATCTGCAGACCGGAAACCACTCCCCCAGACGTAAAAAAACCTGCCGTTTGACGGGCAGGTTTGTCAGCGCTGGAAGGCTTGCGGCACAAGAGCCGCAATCAGCGGTGCAGCGGTCAGCTGGCCAGCCAGCTCCAGATGCGGTCGCCGAACACCTTGTCAAAGCGGCCGTAGTAGTCGGACGCATTGGGCGCCAGGCAGCTGGCGCCGCCACCGTAGAGGTTACCGACCACGCGGCCATTGCGGAACAGCGACGAGCCGCTGCTGCCGCCCTCGGTCGTGCCCTGGCTCCAGCGCACGCTGTAGAAGCCGCTGTTCGAGTCACCGGTGCTGCAGGTGATGGAGGTGCCACTGCCTGCGGTGCAGTTCATATAGCCCACGACCGCGCCCACGCTGTACTTGAGCAGGTTGCCGCCAGGGTGGTGCAGGCCATAGACGGCATCACCCACTTGGCCAGCGGTGCGTGCATCCCAGCCCGCCAGGGTCACGCCAACAGGAGGCATTTCATTGAGCTTGAGCAGCGCCGAATCGGTGGTGCTGGTGGCGTAGAGCAAGGTCGCGCCGGCACTGCGCAGTGCGGCATTGGCGCCCGGCACGCCGGAGTTGCAGCTGCTCGAGCGGTAGAACCAGGACGTCTGCATCGACGAGGCCGAGGACTGGGTCGAGATGCAGTGGTTGCCGGTGATGAAGTACGGAGCAAAGTCACCCTTGGTATTGTTCAGCAAGGTGCCGGTGCACAGGTAGGACTTGCCGTCCGAGCGGGTGAACACCATGCGGGCCACCGCATTGCGCTCGGTCTGGTAGTTGTTGGTGCAGGTGGCATCCAGGTTGCAGGCGGCCGAGGTGTCGGCCTTGGCCGCGTCTGCCAGCTCGGCCTCGGTGGGCAGCGACAGGTTCTGGTAGATGTGCGAGACCACGGGGATCGAGATGCGCAGTGCATCGGCGCCAGTGCCGGCTGGCAGCACCACTTCGAGCGTGGTATCGCCTGCGCCTACATCGGGCGTCCACCAGGTATTGGCG
Source organism: Comamonas sp. MYb69 (assembly GCF_037479315.1). Classification (NCBI taxonomy): domain Bacteria; kingdom Pseudomonadati; phylum Pseudomonadota; class Betaproteobacteria; order Burkholderiales; family Comamonadaceae; genus Comamonas; species Comamonas sp. MYb69. The sequence goes on along the minus strand of NZ_JBBGZG010000001.1, from coordinate 343,331 downwards.
GCCGCACCGGTCTCCCCCGCCTTGCGGTTTTGCGCCAGCAGCGCATTCACCTCAGCACCGCTGCGCTCGACGATCGCATTGGGGTGTTCCTGGCTGTAGACGCGCAGCTGCGCGCCATCGGGCAGGCTGTCGACCAGCACGCCGGCGCGCAGGCCATAGGCGCCGGTCGACTGGATGTTGATGGCAGCGACCTGCTGGCCATTGGCCAGCGTGCTCCACTGCAGGGCCGACTGGGTCTGGGCCACTGTGCTGGTGGCCGCCACCGCGCGTTGCGTGCCGATCTGCTGGGCCGGGCCGTTGTCGCTGGCCACGGTCTTTTCCGCGTCCAGCTCGGGCAGCACGACAAAGCGGGTCTGCACCGCAGCGCCCAAGGATGCAGGCGCCACTGCGGCCGATTTGATGGCCGATGCGGGCAGCACGACCGAGTCCAGCACATAGGCCGTGGGCTGGGTCACATTGCCGTTGTCGTCGTCGGAACCTGAGCCGCCACCGCAGCCCGCCAAGGCCAGGGCCGCAGCCACGCCGGTAGTCCACAACAGACCGGGCACTGCATACTTGGGATATTTCATGGATTCGTCCACTCCGTGTTGGTTGGTATAGATGGTGATACCCGGCCGGGCTGCTGCCCGGCCGCCTCTGCGCGGGCTATTTTGCCAGTGCTTTCAGCGCCTGCTTGATACCGTCGGTTACGCTGATGTCGGCAGGTAACAGTTTCAGAGCGGCAGCCGCATCCTTGTCGCTGTAACCCAGGGCCACCAGCGCTTGCAAAATGTCGACCTGGGCATCGCTGGTGGCAGCGGCTCTGGTGCCCATGTCCGCGCCCAGCTTGCCTTTGAGCTCCAGCAGCAGGCGCTCGGCGGTCTTCTTGCCGATGCCCGGCACCTTCACGAGGCGCCCCGCTTCCTGCAAGGACACGGCCTGCGCCAGATCGCTCACGCCCATGCCGCTCAGGATGGACAGCGCCGTGCGCGGGCCCACGCCGGTGATCTTGATCAGCTCGCGGAAAGTCTGGCGCTCTTCGGCCGTGCCAAACCCGTACAGCAGCTGCGCATCCTCACGCACGATAAACTGCGTCAGCAGCGTGATGGTGTCGCCCACGGCAGGCAGGTTGTAGAAGGTGCTCATGGGCACCTGCACCTCATAGCCCACACCATGGCAATCCACCAGTACTTCGGGTGGGTTCTTTTCCACCAGGGTTCCGCTCAATCGGCCTATCATTTGTATCTTTCCTTGTAGCTTGTGTGCGGCCGCCCTGTGTGCGTCGCTTGCCGCCTGCAAGCATACTGAATTTTTCACTGGAATTTACCGCGTGATCCTGCGCCACACCTTTACGCCCCACAACAACAACCGCATTGCCAACCTCTGCGGACCGGCCGATGCGCATCTGCGCCAGATCGAGAACCACATGGGCGTCAAGATTGCCCATCGCCACGAGCAGTTCAAGATCGACGGCCCCAAGGCCGTGGCCAACGACGCGCTGGAGCTGCTGGAGGCGCTGTACGAGATGGCTGATACGCCCATCAGCGAAGACCAGATCCAGCTGATGATGGCCGGCGACAGCGAGCTGATGGCCGCGCCCGAGGGCGCCATCGTGCTGAACACGCGCCGCGCCGACCTGCGCGCGCGCACGCCCAACCAGGCCGGCTACCTGGAGAACATCGCTGCGCACGACATCACCTTTGGCATTGGCCCGGCCGGCACCGGCAAGACCTACCTGGCCGTGGCCTGCGCCGTCGATGCGCTCGAGCGCAGCCAGGTGCAGCGCATTGTGCTGACCCGGCCCGCCGTCGAAGCCGGCGAGCGCCTGGGCTTTCTGCCCGGTGACCTGTCGCAGAAGGTCGATCCCTACCTGCGCCCGCTCTACGACGCGCTCTACGACCTGATGGGTTACGACAAGGTGCAAAAGGCCTTTGAGCGCAATGCCATCGAGATCGCGCCGCTGGCCTTCATGCGCGGCCGCACGCTCAACAACGCCTTCATCATCCTGGACGAGGCCCAGAACACCACGCCCGAGCAGATGAAGATGTTCCTCACCCGCATCGGCTTTGGTGCCAAGGCTGTGGTCACTGGCGATGTGAGCCAGATCGACCTGCCCAAGGGCCAGCTGAGCGGCCTGATCGACGCCGAGCGCGTGCTCAAGCGCGTCAAGGGCATTGCGCTCAACCGCTTTACCAGCGCCGATGTGGTGCGCCACCCGCTGGTCGCGCGCATTGTGGACGCCTACGACAAGCAGCGCCGCCCCGCGCGCGAAGACTGAGCCCCGCCCGCACACCCCCACCTGTGCCACCCCGCCGATAAAAACCATATGGCATTGAACCAACTCACCCTCTCGCTGCAATTTGCCCGTTTTGACGGCGTGGCCGAGCACCGCGCAGCCCTGCCCCGCAGCCAGGTGACGCGCTGGATTCGCCACGCGCTGGCCGACGACGCCGAGATCACCGTGCGCATTGTCGATACCGAAGAAGGCCAGGCACTGAACCGCGAGTACCGCCAAAAGGACTACGCCACCAATGTGCTGACCTTTGACTACCAGCAGGAGCCCACCGTGCTGGCCGACCTGGTGCTCTGCGCGCCCGTGGTGGCGCGTGAGGCCCAGGAGCAGAACAAGTCGCTGCAGGAGCACTATGCCCACCTGCTGGTGCATGGCACTTTGCACGCCCAGGGCTGGGACCATGAAACCAGCGAGCAGGATGCCGAAGAGATGGAAGCCTACGAGACGGCCATCATGCAAGAGCTGGGCTTTACCGATCCGTACCAGAAGTAAGGAACGGGGCCCGCTGCCCGGCCATTGGGCGCGCCCGTCTCAAGGCAATGATGACTTTTGAGCGACTAATCCAGCCGCTTCTTCGCGCCATTACTACCTAGAATCCTCCTCATAAAGGCCGTGCTGGCAGCGACACCCCGCAACCGCCGGCGCATAACAGGAGGAGACATGCTTGACACCGCCATCTTGCTGGCCGCTGCCCTGGTGGCCGGCGCGCTCAATGCCGTCGCCGGAGGCGGCAGTTTTCTAACCCTGCCTGCGCTGGTGTTTACCGGTGTGCCGCCGGTCGTTGCCAATGCCACAGGCACGGTCGCGCTGCTGCCGGGCTATGCGGCTGGCGCCTGGGGCTTCAAGGACGATATGCAGGCCCCACCCGGCCTGTCGATGAAGGCGGTGATGCTGCTGGCGCTCGTCGGCGGCGCAGCCGGGGCTGCCTTGCTGCTGGTCACCCCTGAGGCAGCCTTCCGCAAGATCGTGCCCTGGCTGCTGCTGGCAGCGACTGCCATGTTTGCCTTTGGCCCGCAGCTGCGCCAATGGGCCATGGGCGCACAGCACGGCGCCACGCCCTCACGCAGCAAGGCCGCGCTGGGCATGCTGGCCGTCTCCATCTATGGCGGCTACTTCAATGGCGGCCTGGGCATCTTGCTGCTCGCGCTGCTGGGTTTGCTGGGCCAGACCAACCTGCATGCAATGAATGGCACCAAGAACCTGGTCTCCGCACTGCTGACCGCCATTGCCGTCGCCATCTATGCCGCTGGCGGCGTCGTGCAGTGGCAGCCCGCCTTGCTGATGATGGTGGCCGCCACCTTGGGCGGCTACCTGGGCGCCCGGGTGGCGCGCAAGATTGCGCCGCAGTGGCTACGTGCTGGCATTGTGCTGACGGGCTTGGTGATGGCGGTGCTGTTCTTCTTGAAAGCCTAACCGGCCGTGCCTAGCCGGGGGCGCCTAGCCGGCCGTGCCTAGCCGGGGGCGCCTGCCCTCGGCGCCTTGATCACCTCGATCAGCGCATCCAGCGCCGCCGAGCGGCTTTGCGGGTGCCAGACAAAGGCCCCGGCGGTCAGCGCCGTCTGGCCATGGTTGCTGTGCAGCGGCACATAGCGCACTCCAGCCATGCCGGCGCGCTGCATGCAAGAGGGCACCAGCGCCACGCCCTGGCCAATGGCAACCAGCGAAATAACGGCCAGCCACTGGCGCACCGCATGGCTGGTGCGCGGGTGGATGCCGGCGTTGTGCAGGCAGGCGATCACATTGTCGTAATTGGCCGGGCTGACATCGCGCACAAACATCACAAAGCGCTCATGCGCGAGGCTGCGCAAATCCAGGCTGGTTTGCTGCGCCTGGGGGTGGTTTTCCGGCAGGCAGCAGACGAGGGTATCGGGCGCCAGCGGCCACAGCTCCAGCCCCGGCGCGGGGGTGATGATGTTGACAAAACCGCCTTGGAGCTGGCCGCGCAGAATCGCCGCCTGCTGCTCGGTGGTGGACATCTCGTGCAAGGTGATGTCGATATCGGGCCGCTGCTGGGCAAAGGCCTGCATCACATGGGGCAGGTCGCGGTAGATCATCGAGCCGGTCACGCCAATATCGAGCTGGCCCTGGCGCCCCTGGGCCACATTGCGTGCCACGTCGGCGGCGCGCTGGATCTGGCTGAGCACCTGGCGCGCCTCGATCAAAAAGGCGGCGCCGGCATCGGTCAGCCGCACCTGCTTGGCATCGCGCTCGAGCAGCCGCACGCCCAAATCTTCTTCGAGCGATTTGATGGCCACCGACAGCGGCGGCTGGGTGATGGCCAGGCGCTGGGCGGCGCGGCCAAAATGCAGCTCCTCGGCCAGTACCACAAAATAACGCAGCAAATGGGTCTTCATCTGCGTATCATGCCCCAGCCAGTGCGGGCTGGCCGCACGGCGAGGGGCATGGCCCGGCAGCGCACTGCGCATGGCGCCGCCTAGTAGGACTTGGGCAGGCCCAGCACCTTCTCTGCGATAAAGCACAGAATCAGTTGCGGGCTCACCGGCGCCAGGCGCGGAATCCAGCTCTCGCGCATCAGCCGCTCGACATGGAACTCCTTGGCGTAACCCATGCCGCCATGGGTAAAGATGGCGGTCTCGCAGGCCTTGAAACCCGCCTCCGCCCCCAGGAACTTGGCCGCATTGGCCTCGGCCGCGCAAGGCTGATGGCGGTCATACAGCCAGGCCGCCTTCATCGCCAGCAAAAAGGCTGCTTCCAGCTCCATCCAGCGCTCGGCCAGCGGGTGCTGGATGCCCTGGTTCTGACCAATCGGGCGGTTGAACACCTCGCGCTCGCGGGCGTACTGCGTGGCGCGGCCCAGCGCGGCGCGGCCCAGGCCAATGGCTTCGCAGGCAATCAGAATGCGCTCGGGGTTCATGCCATGCAGGATGTATTCAAAACCCCGGTTTTCCTCGCCAATGCGGTCCTCTACCGGAATGCGCAGCCCATCGATGAACAGCTGGTTGGTGTCCACGCATTTGCGGCCCATCTTGGCGATCTCATGCACCTCGATCTTGCTGCGGTCAAAGTCGGTGTAGAACAGCGACAGGCCTTCGGTGCCCTTGCATTCCTCCACCGGCTTGGTGCGCGCCAGCAGCAAGATCTTGCTGGCCTGCTGCGCGGTCGAGATGAAGACCTTCTGCCCATGCACCACATAGTGGTCGCCATCGCGCACCGCGCGGGTCTTGAGTTTGAGCGTGTTGAGCCCCGTGTTGGGCTCGGTCACGCCAAAGCAGGCCTTGTCCTTGCCGGCAATCAGTGGCGGCAGCATGCGTGCCTTTTGTTCTTCGGTGCCATAGACCACCACCGGGTGCAGGCCAAAGATATTCATATGCACCGCAGACGCGCCCGACAGTCCCGCGCCGGTGGCCGAGATCGTGTGCATCATCAAGGCCGCCTCGGTGATGCCCAGGCCGGCCCCGCCATAGGCCTCGGGCATCGCAATGCCCAGCCAGCCGGCATCGGCCAGCGCGCGGTAAAAGTCTTCCGGAAAAGCGCCATCGTTGTCACGGGCATGCCAGTAGTCGGCATCAAACGGGGCACAGACTTTCTCGATGGCATCGATGATCTGTTGCTGCTCTTCGGTCAGGGCGAAATCCATGGTGTTGCGGTCCTCAATACTCAATCAGTGGCGCGGTGCTATGCACGGCGCAGGTTCACATCGCCGCTCAGGCCGGCCGGCGCACCCGCTCTGGGTTCTCGCCATAGGGCGGGCTGTAGATCACCAGCAGCTTGGCCGGCGTGTTGCTGGTGGTCTGGAAGATGTGCATCTTGTCGGCCGGGAAAAAGCAGGTATCGCCCGGCACCATCTCAAAGCTTTCGCCCTCCACCTCGACATGGGCCGTACCCTCCAGCAGGTAGCAGGCCTGCTCCATGCCCGGGTGGGCATGGGGCAGCGCGCCGCCGCCCTTGGCAATCTCGCCCAGCACCACTTCCATGTGCTGGGCGCCCACATTGGCCTGGCTCACCAGGCGGCGGTTAAAGGTACCGGTATGGTTGGCCGGGCTATAGGCCTCCACCTCGGAGGCACGGATCAGGTAACGCGAAGTCATCGTGGGGCAGTCATTCTCTAAGGGTTAACAAAGGTGGCGAAGACAGAGCCCAGGCTTATTGCGCAGGGATATCAGCCTGTTTGACCAGGCGCCCCCAGTACGCCAGCTGCTCGCTCACATACTGGGTAAACTCCTGCGGGGTCTTGGTAGGCCAGACTTCAAAGCCAATCTGTTCAAGCTGCTTTTGCACGGCCTCATCGGCCAGCACGGCCTGCAAGGCGCCATTGATCTTGTTGACCACCTCCGGGGGCGTGCCCGCCGGCGCAAAAATGCCGTTCCAGGAGGTGATGTCAAAGCCCGACAAGGTCTTGCCGATGGGCGGCACATTGGGGAGGATCTTGCTGCCCTTGGCAGCGGTCACAGCCAGGGTGCGCACCCGGTCGGTCTTGAGCATGCTCCAGCCCGAGCCCAGGTCCACCACATACATCTGCACCTGGTTGCCCATCAGGTCGGTCAGCGCCTGCGGGCTGGATTTGTAGGGCACGCCAACAATATCGGTCTTGGACAGAAAACGCAGCGTCTCCGACGCCACCAGCGAGGTGCTGTTCGGTGTCGCATACGAGAGCTTGCCCGGGTTGGCCTTGGCGTAGTCGATCAGCGCCTGCACCGAATCGGCCGGCACCGACGGGTGCACGGCCAGCGCAAACGGCAGCTCGCCCACGCGGGCGATCGGCGTGAAATCCTTGATCGGGTCGTACTTCAGGCTTTTGACCAGCCAGGGGTTGGCCGAATGCGAGGTGTTGGTGGTCATGAACAAGGTATAGCCATCAGGCTTGGCCTTCGCCACCAGGCCGGCCGCAATCTGCGCATTGGCGCCTGCGCGATTGTCCACAATCACCGGCTGCTGCAGGCGCTCGCCCAGCTTCTGGCCCACCGCCCGGGCCACCGCATCGGTGCCGCTGCCAGCGGCGAAGGGCACGATCATCGTGATCGGTGCATTGGGGTAGCTGCCCTGCGCCGCGCTGGCGTAAGCTGCTGTTGTTACGGTGGCGATGGCGGTCAGGGCGAGGGTCGCCCACCATTGGCGTCGTTGCATGCTTTTGTCTCCTGTTTTTAGTCGAACCTCTACGGGCCGAGCTTGCATGGTGCAGGCGTCAACGATTCGCGTCCAATGTTTTATGCGGATGGATTGATATACGAATCGAATTCTTAAACACAGGGAATGACCACTGTAAAAAAAACAGGTATTTGACCCATCCGGCCTCTACGCGCTACTTAAAATTTACGACTTCGCTATTGATTGACCCCAGGACATCCCATGCACTGCAGCAGCTTTATCGCCACCAGCCTGGACGGATTTATCGCCAAGGCCGATGGCAGCCTGGACTGGCTCAATGCCGCCAATGCCACCGTGCCAGAGGGGGAAGACTGCGGCTATGCGCAGTACATGGCCGGTGTCGATGTGATCCTGATGGGGCGCAAAACCTTTGAGACGGTGCTGTCCTTTGGCGCCTGGCCGTATGACAAGCCGGTCTATGTCGTGTCTCGCCAGTGGAACGCCCTGCCCGCTGGCGCGCCCGCCACCGCCCAGCTTTGGAAGGGCAGCCTGCCGGCGCTCCGCACCCATCTGGCCGCCAGCGGCGTGCGCGCGGCCTATGTCGATGGCGGGCAGCTGATCCAGTCCTTTATCAATGCGCAGTTGCTCGACGAGATCACCATCACCCGCATCCCCGTGCTGCTGGGCAGCGGCCTGCCGCTGTTCGGGCCCTTGGCCGATGGAATCAGCTCGGTGAGCGCCCAGCATCTGCAGACGCGCAGCTATGACTTTGGCTTTGTGCAGAGTGACTACCGGCTGCAATACGCGGCAAGCGACGCGCTCTAAATAGATGCCACCCCTGGCTGGTGTCGCTGAGGCATGGCCACAGCCGGCCTTCGCCGCTGCCCTGCGCTGACAAGCAGTTCTCAAACTCCCCTGGCTGCAGATGCCGGCAGGTCAAGCCGATCACATCGCCGGGTAAATTCACCATCCCCCGCCATAACGCGCCTGGGTCGCTTGAAGTCGCTCAGGATGTTGCACACCCACTACAAGCTGCGGCCCATCCTGGTCCGGCGCCCAGACCGACCTGCCTGGCCTGTTTGAAGCAGTTCAGCACCTCTTGCATCGCCCTCCGCTGCAAGCCCGGAGCACGAGTTGCAGGCCCCTGCTTTGCGCTGCTGCATGCCAGATGACAACGCCCGCATGCACCGTAAAACTCGTGCGGTGGCACGGGCCCCTGACAGCCTGCACAGCAAGCACAGCAACGCATAGAACGCCGCTGGCCTGCCAGCGCAGCATAAAGCTAAGGGATGCGGCTGCGCTCCAGAATCGGCACTTCTCTGGCCCGCCATCAGGGCTTACCGGCTGCGAAAACGGCAATGCGCCAAGGGGTGGATTGACGGCTGCAATCAGGATTAAAAACACACGCTGCTGATAGCTATCATCAATTTAGATAAATTTCAACAATTGATATCAAAACATAGATATTCATATTTAATTTATGCAATGCTTGCACAATCGTGAGAATCCCATTGTCTACGCTTCAGCATTTGGCCGGAATTGATCCAGCGCAGCGCATGCCAACACCCTCGGTGCTATAGAGCCGGCCCCCGTGCCAGAGGTCTTGTGCCAGGGCAGGTTGCAGCAGCCATACCGGCTGCCAAGGTCTGTGGTTGGCGCGCAGCGCAGGCTGGACAGAAGCGATACGACGGGATGACTGACAAGGCTTGCTAACTCTGGGAAGTCACCACGCTGCCGATGCATCGGCAGCGCTGGTCTCAACCAACTACAAGGACTCGTTCACATGCTCAAGAAAATCCTGATGGCCTCGGCCACCACCGTGGCGCTGCTTTCCGCACCGGCACAGGCGCAAACCACCACGCCAGAGGTGCTGTACTCCGCACCACCCTCCAATCCGGTAGGAGGCTGGTGCACGACCCGCGACCAGTACCGCTTTGCCGTCAAGCTCACGGTGCCTGCGGGTCAATCCTTTGACCTGACCAGCGTCAAGCTGCCGCTCTGGTTTGAGGAAACCAACCCGGCTACCGCCATTGATGTGCAGGTGCATCAATGGACGGCGGACGCAACGGAGCCCTCTGCCGCCGATCTGCTGGCCACCTTATCGATGGTGGAGACCCTGCCGCCGCCCCAGGATACGGGCGTGAGTGATTCTGAGCGCCACGAATACAACTTTGTACCCAGCCAGCCACTGCGTCTGCAAAGCGGCAGCAGCTACTGGGTATAGTTCGCTACTACCACCGTCACTGGCGGCTGTGATGTGTACACCTCCACGTCCGCATTGCCGACTGGAGGAGTCTTTGTCCGCGCTGCCGAATACCAAGGCCAGTACACCGACTGGCTGGACCGCACCGACGACCGAGTGACCGAGCTGGTCGTGATGGGTACGCCCGTGGTCAATGTGGATCCGCCGGTGGAGCCCACCGCCCCCACGCCGGTTCCGGGCCTCACGGGCCTGGCGCTGCCGCTGCTGAGCTTGTCTTTTGCCGGCCTGGGCTTGTGGGCCCAAAGAAGGCGCTCTTCCCGCTAAGGAAATCCGAGAGGCGCGCAGGGCCGCAGGGCGCTAAGCGGCAGCGCAAGCTGCCGCCCGCCGCACAAACCGCCCAGCCCGCGCCGGCAAGGCGCCCGCCTCTTCCGTGTAACTAAGCACGCCATTGACCCAGACGGCTTCCACACCCACACTGCGCTGCTTGGGGTTTTCAAAGGTGGCCTGGTCCTGGATGCGCGCAGGGTCGAACACGACCACATCGGCGGCCTTGCCGGCGGCCAGCAGGCCGCGGTCGGCCATGCGAAAGCGCTGGGCCGACATGCCCGTCATCTTGTGCACCGCCTGGGCAAGGCTCAGCACGCCCTTGTCGCGCCAGTACATGGCCAGCACGCGAGGGAAGGCGCCCCAGAGCCGAGGGTGTGGGCGCTCGTCGTTGGGCAGGCCGTCCGAGCCGATCATGGCCAGCGGGTGGCGGATGACGCGCTCCACATCGTCTTCGCGCATCTGAAAGTAGCAGGCATTGCCGGGCTTGAGGCGCACGCAGGCGTCGTATTCGCTGATGCCCCAGTCGGCGGCAATATCGCGCAGGTAGCGGCCGCCCACCTCGGGGTGGGGCTCGCTGCGGGTGATCAGGATATCGATGACGCCATCGACCAGGTCCTCGCGCAGCACCGTCGACCCTGCGGTGTAGGGATAGACGTCCATCGACAGCTCTTGCTGCTGCGCCAGTTTGTCGACCAGCGGCAAGGTCTGCAGGGTGCGGCCCCAGTTGGCCGAGCCCGCGCATTTGTGGTGCGACAGCACCAGCGGCAGGCCCGATTGCTGGGCCGTGCCGGCAGCCTCCAGCATGGCCTCCAGAATGCCTTCGAGCTCGTCGCGGATATGGGTGGCATAGACGCCGCCATGCCGGGCGGCCACGGTGGCCACGGCCACCAGCTCCTGCATGTCGGCCGCGTAGGCCTCGCGGTAGAAGATGCCGCTGGACAGGCCCAGGGCTCCTGCCTGCATGGCCTCATGCATGTCCTCGGCCATCGCTTCGCGCTCGGCCGCATTGGCCGGGCGGCTCAGATCGGCCATGTGCTTGATGCGCAGCGAGGTGTGGCCCAAGAGCGCCGCGATGTTGATCGAGGGCTGCGCCGCATCGACGGCGGCTGCGTAGTCCTGCATGCTGCCAAAGCGGAACTGCTGGCAGCCCAGCAGCGACAACGGCGCGGGTGGGTGCGCCGTCACCACCGGTGCCAGCGAGATGCCGCAGTTGCCGGCGATCACCGTGGTCACCCCTTGCGAGAGCTTGGGCAGCATGGCCGGGCTGTTGAGCGCAGCGGCATCGTCATGGGTGTGTACATCGATAAAGCCCGGGGCGATCACCTTGGCCGTGCAATCGATCTGCAGCGGGTCCTGCGCCTTCCAGCGATCCAACGTGGCCTGCTGGGCGGCATCCACCGCGCCATCGCGGGCAAACACGCCAATGATGCGCCCGCCCTGCAGCCAGACATCGCCAACAAACTCCGACAGGCCGGTGCCATCCACCACCGTGCCATTGCTCAACCACACTCTGCGTTCCATTGTTGTCTCTCCAGGCGCTGCTGCCGGCTGCCATCAGCCGGCGGTTTTGCCTTGTTGCTGGCTGGGGGCGGCTGCATCGGGCACGGGGCCCCCTTTGCGTTGCTGCGCGGGCTGCTGAAAGCCCATGTATTCATAGCTGTCAAAGCCATGGGTCTCCAGCAGCCGCTTGTACTGCTGCATGCCGGTGACCACGCGTGGCCCCAGAATCTGCGCCAGGCGCACCATCATGATTTCGATCACCACCAGGTGGGCCAGGTAGGCCTCGGTGCCCACGCGCATCACTGCATCCTGCGGCACATTCACCGCCAGTACGTGGTCGGCCATCTCGGCCAGCGGCGTATCTGGCTGGGTCAGCGCCACGACGGTAGCGCCCTGCTGCTTGGCAAACTGCGCCGCCTCCAGGGTGTAGGGCATGCGCCCCACATGCGAAATCACAAAGGCCACGCCGTTCTTGCCCAGGGTCGAGGCCGACACCAGCTGCTGGTGGGCATCAAAGATGGCATTGGACGTGAGGCCCAGGCGGAACAAGCGGCTTTGCAGCTCTTGCGCCATAAAGGACGAAGCCGCCCCGACCGAGTAGCAATCGATGCGCGAGGCCTTGGCCATCTTGCCGGCCACCTCGTCGATCAGCGCTGCATCCAGGCGCTGGCCCAGGTTGGCAATCGCGCCCGCTGCCGCATGCACGATCTTGCTGACCACCTCGGCGGTGGAGTCGTCCTGCTGCACGCTGCGGTGCAGGTGCGAGCCCGAGACCGCCAAGGTCTGCGCCAGCGCCACCATGAACTCGCGCACCGAGGCATAGCCAAAGCGGCGGCACATGCGCACGATCGTCGGCATCGACACATTCGCCTGCAGCGCCAGCTGCTCGACCGTGGCCAGCACCGCAGCGCCGGGGTCGCGCAGGATCACATCGATCACCTGGCGCTGGGCCAATGGCAGCGCGGCCTGCTGCTGTTGCAGCAGCTGCAGGCTCAGCGCTGTTTTCAGGCTGGCCATTTCAGAACCTTGTCTCGATCGCATCGACCAGGTTCCAGGCATCGTCCACCACCGGAATCCAGCGCCACTTGTCAAAGGTGGTGCAAGGGTGGGAGATGCCCAGCGCAATGCGGTCGCCCACGGCCGGCGCGCCCTGCGCCGGGTCAAAACGCAGATAGGCATGCTGGTCGTTCAGGGCCGAGATGGTCCAGCCGGCAGGGGCGGGCTGCGCCTCCTGGCTGCCGCGCGGCGCATGGCGCTGCACGGAGGGCATCTCCAGGTCGTAGGAGATATCGCGGCGGCCGCAGGTGAGCAAGGCCAGGCCGGGCTCCGGCACGGACTGCACCATGGCCCAGACCTCGAGCGCGGCCTGCAGCGAGTCGGCCACGCCTTCGCGCTGCTCAACCAGCTTGAGCAGGCGCCGGTAGTTGCCATGGTCATGCGTGATGTAGCAGCCCGAGCGCAGCACGCCGGTAAAAGCACGCGACAAGCCCGCGCCCTGCAGCAGCGGCACCACCAGGTCAAAAATGGCCGAGCCGCCGGCACTCAGAATCGGCGCCTCCTCAGGCAGCAGGCCCTGTGCATCGCAGGCCTTGGCAATTTCGACCACGCGGCGCACCAGCTCGGCCACGGCGGGGATGTCATGCGCGCTGTCGCACTGGGTCAGGCCCCCCTCATAGCATTCGATGCCGCCCAGCTGGGCGCTGCCGCTGGCATGGATGGCCTGGGCCAGCGCCAGCGCCTCCTCCTGGCTGCGCACACCGGTGCGCTGGCCAGGAATGCCGACCTCGATCAGCACGTCAAAGCGGCGGGCGCTGTTGCGTGCACGGCTCCAGTCCTCGATACAGCGCAGCTGGCTGATCGAATCGACCAGGAACCAGACGCGCAGATCGGCGTGCTGGCTCAGCAACGCGTCCAGCCCATCCAGGTCGGCCGGTGCCACCACCTGGTTGGCAATGATGGCGCGGCGCGCACCGGCCTCCACACCGACCGCCAGTTGGAAGATGGTCGCAAAGGTCAGGCCCCAGGCGCCGCCTTTGAGCTGCAAATCAAACAGCTGGGGCGACATGGTGGTCTTGCCGTGCGGCGCAAACTGGATCTGGCGGCGCGCCGCATAGTCCTGCATCCAGCGGGCGTTGTGGGCCAGCGCCGACTGGCGGATGACGGCCAGCGGGTAAGGCAGGTCATCGCACAGCACATTCCAGCCGCGTTGGGCGAGCGCAGAGGCCTGGGTGGGGGCAGCAGCCAGCGGGTAGCTCTTGCTGCGCGCGTCAATCAAAAAATCGGGTTGCATGGTTCACTCTCTCAATCTTGGACTTTCCAGCAGGCCTGCAGATGGCCTTCGGCCACGGGGCGCAGCTGCATATCAGCCTGGGCGCAGCGCGCCTCGGCCTGCGGGCAACGGGTACGAAAGACGCAACCACTGGGCGGGTTCTTGGGGCTGGGCAGGTCTCCCGTCAAGAGCGGGATCGTGCGCCGCTGGGCCGGGTCCGGAATCGGCGCGGCTGCCAGCAAGGCCTGGGTGTAGGGGTGGCGCGGCCGTGCATACAAGGCCTCGGTCGGTGCCACCTCCACCACACGGCCCAGATACAGGACCACCACGCGATCGCAGAGGTATTCCACCACATCCAAATCGTGCGAGATGAACAGCAAGGTCAAACCAAGGCGGTCTTTGAGGTCGCCCAGCAAATTGACCACCTGCGCCTGGATGGACACGTCGAGCGCCGACAGCGGCTCATCGGCCACGATAAAGCGCGGCTGCACCGCCAGCGCCCGGGCAATGCCGATGCGCTGGCGCTGGCCGCCGGAGAACTCATGCGGAAAGCGCTCGGCATGCTCGGGACGCAGACCCACCTGGTCCAGCAGCTCGGCAATGCGCGGCTGGCGGGCTGCGCCCGGCGCCAGGCCGTGGGTGGACAGCGCCTCGCCCAGCACATCGCGGATGCGCATGCGCGGGTTCAGGCTGGCATAGGGGTCCTGAAAGATGATCTGGATATCGGCGCGCAGCGGCCGCATCGCGCTCGCGCCCAGGTGCGCCAGGTCCACGGTCTCGCCGCCCTGCTTGCGAAAATGCAGCTGGCCGTCCGTCGGCTCGATCAAGCGCGTCAGCAGCCGGCCGATGGTGCTTTTGCCGGAGCCGGACTCGCCCACCAGGCCCAGGGTCTCGCCCGGGAAGATGTCAAACGAGACATCCTGCACCGCACGCACCGGGTGGGCGCCGCTGCCAAACTGCTTGCTCAAATGCTGGATGCGCACCAGCGGCTGGGCCGCTGCGGTGGTGCCAGTCGCTGCCGTGGCCCGCTCGGCCGGGCGCTCCAGCGTGTCGGTCGTGCTCATGCGGCTTCTCCTGCGCGAATGCAGCGCACCTGGCGCTCGCTGGGCTCGGCATCGTTGCCGCTGCGCCATGTCTCCAGGCCGGGCATGGCCTGCTCGCAGGCGTTCAGGCGCTTGCTGCAGCGCGGCGCAAAGGCGCAGCCGGGCGGTGGGTTCAAGGGGCTGGAGACCTGGCCGGGGATGGCATCCAGGCGGCGCCGCCCCACAAAGGCAGGTTTGCCACCGGCGCGCAGCGCGGCGGCCTCGGCCAGCTCGCGCTGGCGCGCCATGCCGGGCAGGCAACCCAGCAGGCCCTGGGTGTAGGGGTGCTGGGGCGCGGCAAACAGCGCATGCACGCTGGCGGTCTCCACAATGCGGCCGGCATACATCACCGCAATCGCATCGGCATACTGCGCCACCACGCCCAGGTTGTGGGTCACAAACAGAATGCTCATGCCCGTCTCCTTTTGCAGCCGGCCCATCAAGGCCAGGATCTGCGCCTGGATGGTCACATCCAGTGCGGTGGTGGGCTCGTCGGCTATCAGCAGGCTCGGGTCGCAGGCCATGGCCAGCGCAATCATCACCCGCTGGCGCATGCCGCCAGACAGCTGGTGCGGGTACTCATGCACGCGCTGGGCGGCAGCCGGTATCTCGACGAGTTCCAGCATGCGCTGGGCATGGGCCAGGGCTGCGGCCTTGCCCAGGCCCTTGTGCAGGCGCACCGATTCGGCAATCTGCTCGCCCACGGTCAGCACCGGGTTCAGGCTGGTCATCGGCTCCTGGAACACCATCGCCAGCTCATTGCCGCGCAGCGCACGCAGCGATTTGGCATCGAGCGAGAGCAGATCGACGGTGCGGCCATCGCGCTGCACAAACCGGGCCTGGCCCTGCACCTGGGCCTGAGAGGTCTTGGCATGCAGGCCCATCAGCGACAGGCTGGTGACCGACTTGCCCGAACCCGACTCGCCCACCAGGGCCAGGGTCTGGCCCGGCAGGATCTGAAAGCTCACATCGGAGACGCTCTGGATACGCCCGCCTTCGGTGGCGAACGAGGTCGACAGCGAGCGCACATCCAGGCGAGGCGCGGCCATGTCGGCAGCCGCTGCAGGGGTGGCGGTGTTCATCATGATTTGTTCTTCAGCTTGGGGTCGAGCAGATCGCGCACACCGTCGCCCAGCAGTTGCAGCGACAGCGCCGTCAGCACAATGGCCACGCCCGGGGTCAGAATGGTCCAGAAGGCCTTGTCGGCATACTCCAGGCTGCCGGCAATCATCGTGCCCCAGGTGGGGATATCGGGCGGCACGCCCACGCCCAGAAACGACAGACCCGCCTCGGCCAGGATCGCATAGGCAAAGATGAAGGTGACCTGCACCAGCACCGGCGACAGCAGATTGGGCAGGATGTGGCGCCACAGAATCAAAGGCGTGCGCACGCCCAGCGCCTTGGCGGCATCGACAAACAGCAGCTCGCGCAGCACCAGGGTCGAGGCGCGCACCACGCGGGCCACGCGCGGCGTGTAGACGATGGTCAGCGCCAGAATCACATTCCACAGTGAGGCCCCCAAGATCGACACCAGCGCAATGCCCAGCAGGATGTCGGGGAAGGCCATCATCGCGTCGACCAGGCGCATCAGCGGCGCATCGAGCCGGCGAAAGTAACCGGCCAGCATGCCCAGCAAGGTGCCCAGCACCACGGCGCCCAGCGCGGTGAAAAAGCCGATCATCAGCGAGTAGCGCGCGCCATAGATGATGCGCGCCATCACATCGCGCCCCAGCTCATCATTGCCGGCCCAGTGCGCCCAGGAAGGCGCATGCAGGCGCATGCTGATGTTCATGCCATTGGGGTCGGAGTCGGTCAGCAGCGGGTAGAGCAAGGCGGTGGCTGCAATCAGCAGCAGCACCACGGCGCTCGCCAGCACCACCTTGCGCGCAAACAGCCGGCGCAGGGTTTTGAACCAGGGGGACTGGGCCCAGCCGCCGCGCGCGGGCAGCGGCAATGCTGTTGGGGCGGCGTTCATCATTGGCCCTCCAGACGAATGCGGGGATCGACCACCGTGTAGAGCAGGTCGATCGCGAGGTTGATGAAAACGTAGATGGCGGCAATGACCAGCAAGGTACCCTGGATGACCGGGTAATCGCGCCGCAGCACGGCCCGCACCACCAGGTTGCCCACGCCGGGCAGGTTGAACACGGTCTCGGTCACGACGGTGCCGCCAATCATCAAGGCCAGGGTCAGGCCCAGCACGGTGACGACGGGCACCAGCGCATTGCGCAGCACATGCTTGACGAGCACCACCGACTCGCCCAGGCCCTTGGCCCGGGCCGTGCGCACATAGTCCTCACCCAGAATGTCGAGCACCGAGGCGCGCGTGAAGCGGATGATCAGCGCCGAGTTGAGCACGCCCAGCACCAGGGCGGGCAGCAGCAGATGCTGCAGGCGGTCGCCAAAGCTCGCATCCGGATCGCCATAGCCCGAAGCCGGAAACCAGCCCAGGTGCACGGCAAAGACCTGGATCAGGATCAGGCCAAACCAGAAGCTGGGAATGCTGGCGCCCAGCATCGCAATGGTGCTGAGCACCTGGTCGATCCAGCTGCCGCGCCACACGGCCGCAGCCATGCCGCAGGGCACACCGATCAGGGCGGCAATCGACACGGCGAACAGCGCCAGAAACATCGTGGGCTCGGCGCGCTCCAGCAGCGCATGGGTGACCGGCATCTGCAAGAACAGCGACTGGCCCAGGTTGCCTTGCAGCACCTGGCCAATCCAGAGCACAAACTGGGTGGTCAGGGGCTTGTCCAGCCCGTACTGCACGCGCGCGGCAGCAATATCGGCGGCGGTGGCCTGGTCACCCAGCAGCAGCGCCACCGGATCGCCCGAGGCCAGGCGCGTGAGCAGGAACACCAGCACGGCCACCAGGGCGAGCACCACCACCGCGCCGCCCAGGCGCTTGACTAAAAAATGCAGCATGGCTGAACTCGAGAAACGCTGGGGCTTACTGGCTCAGCGAGGTGTTCCAGAAGAAGGGCCAGGGCATGGGCTGGTAGCCCTGCAGCTTGGACGAGCGCGCCGACAGCGCATTGAACTTGCCCACTTCGACAAAAGGCACCTCGTCATAGACGAGCGCCTGCACCTGGCCCCAGAGCGGGCCGCGCTTGGCCACATCGGGCTCGCCATTGAAGGCGGCAAGCGCGGCCTTCTTGGTCTCGGTCTCCCACCAGCCCGGCGCGCCGCTGCCCATCTGCGGAGGCGACAGCATCGGCTCAGGGAACAGGCCCGAGTGGGTCATATAGACATCCCAGAGCTTGGCATCGTTGCGGCGCTGCACCAGGGTGGCCCAGTCCACCACCTGCAGCTCGGTCTTGAAGCCGGCGCGCTTCAAGTGCTCGGCCATCACCAGCGCCATGTTGTAGTGGAACTCATACTGGCGGCTGGCCATGATGCGGATGGGCTCGGACTTGTAGCCGGCCTTGGCCGCCTGGTCCTTGGCCAGCTGCGGGTTCTTCTGGTTGTAGAGCTTGGCACCGGCATCCGAGTAGTACGGCGTGCCCTTGGCAAAGAAGTTGGGCTCGGCCGCAAAGAAGCGCTTGTCGCCAAAGCCGGCCTGCAGCATCTCGGCCGGGCCCATCGCGGTCTGCACCGCCTGGCGCAGTTCCTTCTTGGCCAGCACGCCTTCCTTGGTGTTGAAGACGATGTAAGGGAAGCCAAAGTTCTGCGTGACGATCGGCACCACATTGGGCGCGGCCTTTTCCAGGCGGCCAACCGATTCGACCTGCAGCAGATCGGCGTACTGGAACTGGCCCGAGAGCACGCCCTCAACCCGCGTCGTCGCATTGGGCACCGGCACAAAGCGCAGCTCATCGAGCAGGGCCTCGCGCTTGCCGGCATAGCCACTGGCGGGCTCGCTGCGCGCGGCGTACTGGTCAAAACGCGCCAGCACGGTGAACTGGTCAGGCTTGCGCTCCTTGAGTTGGTAGGGGCCGGTGCCGATGAAATCCTTGAGCACCGGTGCCACCACCTCCTTGGGCATGATGCCGGCCATGCCGCTGGGCATCGCCAGGTGGGCCAGCAGCGGTGCATACACCGCCTTGAGCTTGATCTCCACCGTCTGCGGGTTCTTGGCGCTCATGCTGGCAATCTCCTGGCCCACGGCCTTGCCGCGCGCCGACACGTCCATCCAGCGCTGCAGCGAGGCGACCACGTCATCGGCCACCATCTCCTTGCCGTTGTGGAACTTGACGCCCTTGCGCAGGCTGATGGTGTAGGTCAGGCCATCGGCGGAGATGACCGGCATGGCCTGGGCCAGCATCGGCTGGATGCGCCACTGCGCATCAAAGGTGAAAAGCGGCTCGTAGACGTGTTGCATGATGGTGCCCACCAGGTCGGTGGAGCTGACCATCGGGTCCAGGCTCTGGGGTTCGCCAATCATGGCCAGGTTGGCCGCCCCGCCCTTGTGGGCCGCCTGGGCCCAGGCGCTGCCCGCTGGCAGGCCTACGCAACCGGCAGCCAACAGGGCTGCGGCAAGCAGTTGGCGACGGGAGGTGCGGACACGCAAGGCAAGGGCGTTCATGGGGCAGGCTTTCATCGAAGGGGTGAAGAAATTTTTTTACACCACAACCGCTAAAAACTGCCTTCAAATCGTCTTATTGACAGATTTATGGGTTGTTGATGTAATATCTTTACATATAGGAGCCCACCCCCATGACAGTAATTACCCTAGGCCAACCCCCTCTCGCATCGGACCGTCTGGCCCGTCCGCTCTCGCCCGCAGTGCGCGCTGGCGACTTTGTTTTTGTCTCCGGCACCGTGCCCACCGATGACCAGGGCCAGGTTGTGCCCGGCGGCATCGAGGCGCAGACGCGCGCCGTGTTCAAGCGCCTGGAAGAGGCCTTGGCGCTGGGCGGCTGCACCCTGGCCGATGTTGCCAAGGTCAATGTCTGGCTCGATGACCCGCGTGATTTCGGCAGCTTCAACCGCGTCTACATGGAGTGCTTTGGTGACCACCGCCCGGCCCGCTCGACCGTGGAATCGCGCCTGATGATCGACGCCAAGGTCGAGATCGACGTGACGGCCTACAAGCCGCTGTAAAACCACTAGCGCACAGGCGCAACGGGCGCGCGCAGCAGGCGCGACAGCTGCCCGCTGCAGGCGCTTCTACAATGGCCCGCGCAGACTTGGTCTGCGCTTTTTTTCGCCTTCTCTCACCGCCATGCCCAAGCCTCCGACCTTTTCCGCCCGCACGCCGTCAGACCCGCGCCCCCGCATGCTCGCCATCGACTGGGGCACCACCTCACTGCGGGGCGTGCGCATCGATGCACAGGGCCAGATCAGCGAGCGGCGCGCCCTGCCCCAAGGCATCCTGCAAGTGGCGCCCGGCGGCTTTGCCGATGCGTTTGCACAGCACTTTGGCGACTGGCTGGCCGAAGGGCCCCAGCTGTGTCTGCTGTCGGGCATGGTGGGCAGCCGCCAGGGCTGGCAGGAAGCGCCTTACTGCCCCTGCCCGGCCGATTTTTCTGCGCTGTGCCAGCAGCTGCTCTGGCTCGATCTTCCCCAGGGCGTGCCCACGGCCATCGTGCCGGGCATGAGCAGCCTGGCACAGAGCCAGGTCGATGCCGTGCATGGCGTGCCCGATGTGATGCGCGGCGAAGAAATCCAGGTGATTGGCGCGCTGCGGCTGATGGGCAGCCGCGACGGCCTGCTGGTGCTGCCGGGCACGCACAGCAAATGGGTGCAGGCGCAAAACAGCACCATCACCGGCTTCAAGACCTTCATGACCGGCGAGCTGTTTGCGCTGCTGGCCCAGCACTCGATCCTGGGCAAGACGCTGGACAGCAGCGCCGTGCTGGACGAGGCCGCCTTTGTCCAGGGGCTGGAGCGGGCGCAGAGCCCCGACAGCCTGAGCCACCTGCTGTTTGGCACGCGTGCGCTGTCGCTGTTTGGCGCGCTGGACCCGGCCCAGTCGGCCAGCTACCTCTCGGGCCTGCTGATCGGCCAGGAGCTGCGCACCATGCCGACGGCCGCGGGCAGCCGCGTTGCCGTCATCGGCTCCAGCACCCTGGTGCAGCGCTACAGCCTGGCACTGCGCCATGGAGGCTGCGAGCCCATTGCCTTTGGTGACGAAGCCACCTGGGCCGGCCACCAGGCCATTTACGAGCACCTGACCCAAGGCTGAACACGCCACCCAACCCCTGCCCTCTTCGTACAGCCCTCCATCCAGAACACCGCCATGAACCTGCTCCAACAATTCCAGGCCCTGCAGGCCAAGCTGCCGCTGATCGCCATCCTGCGCGGCCTCACCCCCAGCGAGGCCGTGCCCGTGGGTGCCGCCTTGCAATCGGCCGGCTTTGGCCTGTGGGAAGTACCGCTGAACTCGCCCGAGCCACTGGAGAGCATTGCCGCGATGCGCGAGGCCTACCCGCATGTGCTGGTGGGCGCTGGCACGGTGCTGACGCCCCAGCAGGTGCGCGAGGTGCATGCCGCCGGCGGCCAGCTCATCATCTCGCCCAACTGCAACCCGGCCGTGATCGACGAGGCCGTCAAGCTGGGCCTCATCAGCCTGCCCGGCGTCTTCACCCCCACCGAGGCATTCATGGCGCTCGAGCATGGCGCCCATGGCCTCAAGATCTTCCCCGCCGAGCTGGCCTCGCCCGCCGTCATCAAGGCCCTGCTGGCCGTGCTACCCAAGGGCAGCAATATCTACCCCGTCGGCGGCATTGCGCCCGACAACATGGCCCCCTGGCTGCAAGCGGGCGCGGCAGGCTTTGGCATTGGCTCTGCACTATTCAAGCCCGGCAAGACGGCAGCGCAGGTGCGTGTGGATGCGCTGGCGTTTGCGGAGAACTTTCAGGCGGCAAAAGCGGGCTGACCAAATCAGCGCCACGCCGTAAAAAAAGGCCTGCTCCCCGTCTTGGGAGCAGGCCTTTTGCTTGGGGCCAAAGCCTGGTGTTTATTGCATCTGCTGCAGGTTGCCGATGCGCACCAGCATCTCGGTAAACATCTGCATATCGGCTTGCAGATCCGGCACTTCCTTGTACTCCAGCGCGTTGTGCGCGGTGTACTTCTTGCCGGGCATCGCGGGGCCAAAGTTGATGGCATTGGGCATCAGCTTGGCGGTGGTGCTGCCGGCGGTGGGCACGGGCTTGGCATCGAGGCCGGTGGTGTCGCCAAAGATGTTCAGCAGGGTCGAGAGCCAGGCGCCCTTGGGGTCGCGGGCCATCCAGTTGCCTTGGCTGTAGTCGATCTTGACGGGCACCTTGGTCGCAGCGCTCCAGTTGGCAATGCCCTTTTCCACCTCGGCCTTGAGCTGCTCGGGCGATTTGCCGCGCGGCATGCGCGCATTGGCGGTCACCTCCAGCTGGCCATTGCCGGGCTTGATCAGGTTGGGCGAGATGGTCAGCGGGCCCATGAAGTCATCAGCGTAGGCAACATTCAGGCCCTTGCCAAAGTAGTCCATGCCAAACACGCCATTGATGTAGCGCACGGCTTCGCTGTACTGGTTCTGCTGCACCAGCGGCTGGCCCTGGGCGGGCATCAGCGCCGATTGCAGCAGCAAGGCCAGGCGCGGCACGGGGTTCACGCCTTCTTCAGGGCGCGAGCCGTGGGCGGAGGTGCCGGTCACCTTGATGTCGATCTTGTTGGCGCTGCTCACCAGGTCCACACTGAACTTGCCAAACTGCTGGTTGCTGGCCACAAAGCTGTCTTTGGCGGCTTGCAGTTGCTGGGCCACGGCGGCCAGCGCGGCGGCATTGCCGGCCTCGATCGTCGCGGTAGCCGTCTGGGCAATCGCATTGGCCGATGCGGCGCCGGCCATCGCGGTAATGGCCGGTTGCTGCGGGTCGGTCTTCATATCAGCAAAGCTGGCCTTGATGGCGCCCGTGCCTTTTTCGGCCACCACGGCCGGGTACTTGCTGTCGAGCACGATGTTGTAGTCGGGCAGCTTGGTCTTGTCGCGGTAGTACTTCATCGCGTCGCCACCGGTCTCTTCGGTGGTCTCGATCATCAGGCGGATGCCGCGCTGCAATGGCAGCTTGGATTGCTTGACGGCCTTCATCGCATACAGCACCGTGGCGATCGAGCCCTTGTCGTCGATGGTGCCGCGACCGTAGAGCTTGTCGCCCACACGGGTGACCTTGAAGGGGTCGAGCTGCTGGCCATCCACCACCCATTCGGCAGGCACCACCGGCACCACATCCGCATGGGTCAGAATGCCGAACTCTTCTGCGCTCGTTCCCGGCAAGGTCACTTCAAAGATGCGGTTGTCCACATTGCGGTACTGCAGGCCAAAGTCCTGGGCCATCTTTTCCACCATGCGGCCAAAGTCGATGATGGCCGGGCTCTCATGCGGCGGCACCTTGGGGTCGCGCACCGTTGGCAGCGCCACCATCTGGGTAATGCTGCTGAGCACCTGGTGCTCTTGCGTCAGGCGGGTGTAGAGGCCGAGCAGGCGGGCCACATTGGCCAGGTCATCGCCTTGCAGCGCCTGGCCTTGCGTGTAGCGCTGCACCGCAGGGGCCAAGCGGGCATCCTGCTTGGCGGCGTTCTGCAAAAACTGTGCAAAGGTCGCAGGCGTCTTCACGGCTTCGGCGGCAATGGCATCGAGCGCCGGCTTTTGCAGCAGCTGGGCCTGGGCGCTTGCAGCGGCCAGGGCAATACCCAGGGAGATGGCGGTGTGGCGGAATACGGTCTTCATGGCAAACCTCGGTCTCTTATTTTGGAAAGACAAAAGAATAGCCGTTTTCCGCCCCACCCCGCGCCAGAAAACGCCGCCAGCATGGCGCAGAACATGCCGAACATGCCCGCTTGGTACCGGATGCAGACAGCCGTACTGGCGCACCCACCTTCAGGAGCTGTGCGGCGGCTGGCTCACGCGTATTTTTTGGCCCCCGCCACGCAGACCACCGCCACCAGGGTCACGACCAGCATCGACCAACTGACCTGCTCATGCAGCAGCACGGCAGCCAGCGCAAAACCCATAAAGGGCTGCAGCAGCTGCAACTGGCCGACCGCCGCAATGCCGCCTTGTGCCAGCCCCCGGTACCAGAACACAAAGCCGATCAGCTGGCTGAACACGGCCACATAGACAAAGCTGAGCCAGGTGGCGCTGCTGACATGGGCCAAGCTGGCAGGGGCCAGCCACAGCGCCAACGGCAGCATCAGCGGCAGCGCCAAAACCAACGCCCAGCTGATGACCTGCCAGCCGCCCAGCTTGCGCGACAGGCGCGCGCCCTCGGCGTAACCCATGCCGCAGACCAGCACGGCGGCCAGCATCAGCACATCGCCGCTGAGCGATCCCTGCCCGCCGCCCAGGGCCGCATAGCCCGCCACGGCGGCAGCCCCCATCAGCGAAAACACCCAGAACAGCCCCTGGGGCCGCTCACCGCCGCGCAACACCGCAAACAAGGCGGTGGACAGCGGCAGCAAGCCGATAAAGACAATGGAATAGGCCGAGGTCATGCGCTGCAGCGCCAAGGCCGTCAGCAGCGGAAAACCCACCACCACGCCCAAGGCCGCAATCGCGAGCGACGGCACATCGCCCGCGGCAGGCCGGCGCGCACGCTGGGCCAGCAAAAAGACACCCCCCAACAGCGCCGCCACCACGGCGCGGGCACAGGTCAGAAAACTAGGGTTCAAATCTGCCACCGCCACCCGCGTGGCCGGCAGCGAACCGGCAAAAATCGCCACCCCCACCAGGCCATTGAGCCACCCGCCCGTACTTTTCTCCATGCCAGACTCCTTGATCGAGCCTGCAGTACAGCATGCCGCCTGCCCTCTGCACCAGACACAGTGCAGTACAGTTCAAAGAAACTGTCATCAATAAAAGGCCATACAGTTGGCAGCCAAGCGGGCCGCAGATCCTGCAGTTAGCGGCCTTGCGCCTCGGCTGTAGCTTGTCTCAAGGCCCGGTCCAGCACCGCAAACACCCGCTCGTCGGCGCACTGCGACACGTTGAAGCGCACATAGTCGCCCGCCGACTGCGACTGGCTGAACGAGTTGCCAGGCGCCAGCACCACCCCTTCTTGCAGACAAGCCCGCGCCACCGCTGCCGCATCGGCGCCTTGCGGCAGACGGCACCACAAAAACATGCCGGCCTGCGGCACCAAGGCGGGCTCTACCCGCAGCTTGCGCAGCCGCTGGGCCACTTTGTCCATGTTCTTGGCCAGGCGCTGGCGCACCAGATCCATATGCTTGCGGTAGCCGCTGTCGGTCAGGGTTTTCAGGATGATGTCCTGCGCCAGCCGCCCGGCACCAAAGGTGGTGGCCAGCTTCAGGTCCACCAGGCCCTCGATCCAGTCGGGGCGGGCCGCCAGGTAGCCGCAGCGCACGGAGGCAGAGACGGTCTTGGAGAAGCTGCCGATCTGGATCACGCGCGCCAGCCCGTCAAATGCGGCCAGCCGGGGCGCATGCTGGTTTTCAAAGTCGGCAAAGATATCGTCTTCCACAATCACCAGGTCCGAGCCCTCCACCAGCTTGAGCAGCCGGTGCGCCACCAGCGGCGACAGCGCGGCGCCCGTGGGGTTGTGGATGCCGGCATTGGTGATGTAGAGCCGGGGCTGGTGCGCTTGGAGGGCCTTGGCAAACAGCTGCACATCGGGGCCCTGCGGCGTGTAGGGCACGCCCACTGCCTGTACCTGGTGCGCCTTGAGCAGCGCATGGAAGTTGAAGTAGCAGGGGTCATCGACCAGCACCGTGTCGCCGGGCTTGAGCAAGAAGCGGCACACCAGGTCGATGGCCTGGGTGCCCGACTCGGTCAGCATCAGCTGCTCGGGCGATACCTCAATGCCCGTAGCCGCCATGCGCCTGGCCAGCAGCTGGCGCAGCCCCGGGCTGCCTAGCGGCGAGGCATATTCGGTCAGCTCCGCCAGCGGCCCGCGCGCCTGCGCACGCAGCGCCCGCCGCACGCCCTCTTCAAACATCCACTCCGGCGGCAGCCAGCCACAGCCCGGGCGCAGCGTGGCATGGTCGCTCTCCAGCGACTGGCGCGACACCCAGAGCGGATCGACGACCCGGTCCAGCTTGGGCCCCAGCTTCAGCAGCGCCAGCGGTGCCACCGGCCCGTTGACATAAAAGCCCGCCCCCGGCCGCGCCACCACCAGGCCCTCGGCCGCCAGCCTTTCATAGGCCTCCACCACCGTCGACACCGACATGCCCAGCAACCCCGCCTGCTGCCGCACCGATGGCAGCCGCGTGCCCGGCAAATAGCTGCGCGCTGCCATGCCGGCACGCACATGGGCCATGACCTGTTGGATAAGGGTTCCGTTGCGCGCCATGGTCCGCTCCACTGTTCTGGCAAAAATCAATAACGGTTGAGCTTAATTGTTATTGGATGCGGATGCTATCTCTGCCCTATTGGGCAAACCCACCAACGCCGGATGCCCCGGCAGCACCTCCAGCAAATAGTCCACAAAGCTGCGCACCTTGGCCGGCACATACTGCCGGTCGCGGAAGCAGGCAAAAAAGTCCAAGGTCACATCTTCCAGCTGCAGCGGGCCCGGTGCTGCTTTACGACCCTTGCGCGCGGGCTGCAGCACCAAGGGCAGCAGCCGCCCTTCCTGCACATGGCGCTGCGTGATAAAGCTGCCAGCCCAGACAATGCCGCCACCGGCAACGGCCAGCTCCACCAGCGCATCGATATCGGTGCCAATGGCGGCAATGCGCAGGCCAGGGTCGACCCGGCGGCCATCGCGCACAAAGGGCCAGCGCATAAAGCGCCCGTCCCGCTCGCGGCGGTACAGCAAGCAGGCATGCTGCAGCAGGTCGTCAGCCACCTGCGGGCGGCCATGTTTTTCCAGATACGCGGGTGAGGCATAGAGAAGGCGCGGCATGGCCGCCAGGGGCCGCACCGACATGCCGGGCTCCAGCACATCGCGGTAGCGGATGCTGACGTCCACATCCTCCTTGAGCACATCGACATCGCGGTCAGTCACCAGCAATTCCAGCTCCAGCTGCGGGTGGCGCGCCTGGAAGGCCGGCAGCAAGGGCGCCAGCACATGTCGGCCAAAGGCAGCCATACAGGCCACCCGCAGCCGCCCTTGCACAACCCCATGTACCAGCGACACATCGGCCTGCGCCCGCGCCAGTTCATCGAGCACCGGTGCCACCCGGGCCAGGTAGCGCTCACCCGCTTCGGTCAACGCCATCGAGCGCGTGGTGCGCGTGATCAGCCGTGTGCCCAGCTCGCGTTCCAGCCGCGCAATGTTCTGGCTAGCCGCCGCCGGAGAGATACCCAGCTGGCGTGCAGCCGAGGCGATGGAGCCCCCTTCCAGGGCTTTGACAAAGATGTCGATGGCGCGCAGATTCGTCATAAATGCGAATGTATACGCAAACCCATTCGTAAATCCAGATTACGAGTTCTGCAAGCCTGCGCCCACTACCGGATGGGCTGCTGCCTGCGTACAGTCTCCCATAAGGTGCTGGGCCACCGTGCCCGGCCGTTATGGATTTGGAGCCAGCGATGCAGAATGTGATTGAAGCAGTGACGCCCCAGGGCGATGTGGTTTTTCGGGCAGCGGATGGGAGCTATATCGTCGCCCAGCAGATCGATGCCAAGCCCTTGAAGCAGGCGCAGATCCTGGAGGGCGCGCTGGAGACGATTGGCATCGAGACTGCGACGGATGTGAATACGGGACAGAGCTACGAGTTCTTTATCGCCGGCTATGGGCTGTCGCGCGAAGGGGCCTTTGGGGCGCCGGAGTGAGCTGCGCAT
Source organism: Comamonas sp. MYb69 (assembly GCF_037479315.1). NCBI lineage: Bacteria > Pseudomonadati > Pseudomonadota > Betaproteobacteria > Burkholderiales > Comamonadaceae > Comamonas > Comamonas sp. MYb69. The sequence continues at coordinate 315,974 of NZ_JBBGZG010000001.1, read as the reverse complement.
TCCATGCCTCCCTGGGAACGTACCACGCTGCCCTTTCCTCAGGCGTGTTGAAACCTCATTCCACCATTTCCATCCTTGACACCCAATGACCGATTGAAGGATGGAAAGGGTGGATTGATGCCCGTTGCGGTCTTAGGTTGAAGATGCCGTGGAGCTCGTCATTCGCCTACTGCTTCAGGCGGTTTCCAGCGCCATCTTGAAACCTATCATTCATCGTCTGCCGGTGCCAACTGCTCCCGCAAAGTAGCCAAGATCTCCTCCGACAGCCCCGGATTGCCCGCCGCCGTGGCGCGGGCCAGCACCAGGGCGCCGACCATGCTGCTGAGCGCCACGATGGTCTGGCTGCGCCTGTCCGCACGGTCATCGGGTAACACGGCCATAAAGCGCTGGATATTGCGCTCCACTCCCAGCGCAAATACCTCGGACATCCCCGGCCCGGCGCGGGCCGCATCGGTAGCCAAGGCGGCGGCGGGGCAGCCGTCGCCCGGGCGGTCGCGGTGGCTGGCCGACAGGTAGCCATGCACTAAGGCGCGCAGCCGGGCAGCGGGGTCGTGATCGGCACCAGCACTGTCCAGGCCCTCCAGCGGCGTGATGGTCCAGTCAAAGGCGCGCAGGCAGGCCTCTCTGGCCAGGGCATCCTTGGACGCAAAGTGCCGGTAGAGCCCGCCATGCGTCAGGCCCGCGTCGCGCGTGATCTCGGCCACGCCCACGCCCTCCAGGCCTTTTTCCCGGTAGAGGCGTGCAGCGGCATCGACGATGCCTTCGCGGTGCTCGGCCGCTTGTGCTTTGCTGACTTTCATGCGTTAGATGATACCCATCATCAAAACTCATTTATGATGACGACCATCATCAATAAGGCTGGGCGCCCGTTTTTCCGCGATGGCGTTCAACCGCGAAAGCTGCCATATGGATCGTCGCGTCGTCATCACCGGCCTGGGCCTGGTGTCTCCCCTGGGTTGCAATGTAGAGCTGGCCTGGCAGCGCTTGCTGGCGGGCCAATCGGGCGTGCGCGCACTGGCCGCCGAGGTGGGTGAAGGTACTGGCGTCACGGTGGCCGGGCGCGTGCCCAGTTTGGAAGAAGACCCGCAAGCCGGCTGGAGCGCCGAGGCCCTCATTGCCGCCAAAGAGCTGCGCCGCATGGACCGCTTTATCGCCTTTGCGCTGGGCGCCGCAGACCAGGCGCTGGCCCATGCCCAGTGGACCCAAGCCAGCGCTGAGCAGCAAGAGCGCGCAGCCACCATCATCGGCTCCGGCGTGGGGGGCTTTAGCACCATTACCGACGCAGTACGCACCACCGATGGCAAGGGGCCGCAGCGCCTCTCGCCCTTCACCGTGCCGGCCTTTCTGGCCAATCTGGCTGCCGGCCAGGTCTCCATCCGCCACCAGCTCAAGGGCCCACTGGGCGCGCCGGTCACGGCCTGCGCCGCCAGCATCCAGGCGATTGGCGATGCGGCACGCTTGATTCGCAACAACGAGGCGGACATGGCGCTGTGCGGCGGCAGCGAAGCCACCATTGACCGCGTGGCGCTGGGCAGCTTTGCCGCCGCCAAGGCCGTCGCCACCGGCGGCGAGGACCATCCCAGCCAGGTGTCCCGGCCTTTTGACATGGCGCGCGAAGGCTTTGTGATGGCCGAAGGCGCAGGTCTTCTGGTGCTGGAGGCCTTGGACCACGCCTTGGCGCGTGGCGCCACACCGCTGGCCGAGGTCGTGGGGTATGGCACCTCGGCCGATGCCTACCATGTCACCTCCGGACCCGAGGACGGATCGGACGCCGCCCGCTCCATGCGCGCCGCCTTGCGCCAGGCGCAGCTGCAGCCCGGCGATATCCAGCACCTCAATGCCCATGCCACCTCCACCCCGGTGGGCGACCGCGGCGAGCTGGCCGCCATCCGCCAGGTGTTTGGTGCGGGCACGGGCCCATCCATCACCGCCACCAAGTCGGCCCTGGGCCATATGCTGGGCGCTGCTGGCGGGGCTGCTGCGGTGTTTACCGTCTTGGCTCTGCGCGACCAGATCGCGCCGCCCGTGCTCAACCTGGACAGCCCCGACCCCTTGGCAGAAGGGCTGGATCTGGTTCGCGGCAGTGCACGGGCGCATGCGATGGAGCATGCGATGCTCAATGGGTTTGGCTTTGGCGGGGTAAATGCTTCGTTGGTGCTGAAGCGATTTGGGGGTTCATAAGCGCTTCAGCCATGCCAAGGAGAGTCAGACAACTCGGCATTCACCATCACATTTTTCACACATGCAACGCGAGACCCGCAAGCCTGTAACGGCACCACGCATGATGCTGTGTTCTTTTGCTGTTAGCCTTCCATGGCCGGCAGGATCCCTGCCAGCCCCACCTCGGCCATCGCGCCCCTTCTGAAAAGTGAACCCCCTATGACCAGCCCGCTGTACACCGCCTCCATTCCCGTCATGCAGCAGATGCTGCGTGCGCTGTCCGATGTGCTCAAGAAAGCCGAAGACCACGCGGCGCAACGCAATATCGACCCCAATGCGCTGCTGCAGGCGCGGCTGTTTCCCGACATGTTTCCGCTCGTCCGTCAGGTGCAGATCGCCTCGGACTTCTCCAAGGGCATTGCTTCGCGCCTGGCGGGTGCCGAAGTACCTTCCTGGCCCGACACGGAGACCAGCTTCGCCGACCTGCAAGCCTTGATCGCCAAGGCGCTGGCCCATCTCGCATCCTTCCAAGCCGCGCAATTCGATCTCAGCGAAAGCCGCGACATCGTATTGCGCCCCGGCACGCCCAAGGAAAAGAAGCTGACCGCCAGCGCCTACCTTCTGCACTATGGTCTGCCGCAGTTTTTCTTCCATGTGACCACCGCCTATGCCATCCTGCGCCACAACGGTGTGGAGGTGGGCAAGCGCGACTATATGGGTGCGTATTAACCTGCGCGGCGCCGCTCGGTTACGGTTGCTCGATGGCACTAGGGCATCGTTGCGCCGATCGCGCACATGCCCTGGATACCCAACAGGCAATGGCCATGGCCTGAGGCGGGCGGCACTCTGGTTGCCAGCGCGGGCGGTTGCAATCCTTTCTGCACTGACCAAGGCCCATCATGCGCAGCGTTGCGCGACCTGGCGGATCCAGGCGGCTTAGGCTACGGGCGAGAAGGTCAATGGGACCTGTTATGGGTGCCTTGGGATGCGCAGAAGATGGCATGTACGAGTGGCCATCGCGGCCGTCAGCCCTGTCAGGTCATGACGACGGATCGTGCATCACCATTGCATACAGTTCTGCGACACGGTCCACCGAAATGCCTTGCCGCTGTTCGATGGCAAGCGGGTGTTCGGTGGGCTCCAGCTCAATAAAAGGCCAATCCCGTCATCGCGAAGATGCACCCGCGTCTTGAGGTTCAATGTGTCTGGATAGGGCATCAAGTCTGTGTTGAGCCATCCAAAGAATGGTCCAATATGCGAGCGTTTATCAATGAACTCAAATTCAAGCCATTGGTTGTAGCTCTCGGCACTGAGCGATACCCAAACCCCCCAGGAAAAAGGCTCGGGCTCCCCTTGAACAGGAATCTCAAGGCACGCACGGACAAAAAAGAATCTGCCATCAACAGTGCAGGTATCTGTTGAGAGTGTGCAGCGCGTCGCGCGCTCATTGGGCGGTATATCGTCATAACTGAACGGGGTGAGTACGCCAAAGGAAGGCATCCCCTGGTGCACCTCACCGCATGAGGCGCATAAAAATTCAAAGGACATCATCCGTCTCCATGCTTCAAAAGCCAAGGGGTGGAAAAAGCAACTGATGAGGCTCGTCCATCGACTACAACAAACGACAGCCATACAAAATGGGCAGCTAAGTATCCATGCGCAAGCGCAGCATACGAATGGTCCGCCGAACATCTGCGGGCACCTGGTGGTAGATGCGCTGTGTCAGCCGATCAGGGGCATATCTTGCAAACTGGGAATGAATTCTTTCAAGTGCTGCCAGAAGCTGTTTTTGAATCTCCCCGCTGTCCATGCCTGACCCCATGACTTCCTGTGCAACACGGGTCAAACCAGCGGCCGCATCGGTATCACCTCTAGAGTCCTCCGAGGCCAGATACTGCAGGTAGGCCGCCAAATAAAAAACACGTGCTTGCGGCCCCATATCGGCGAGCGCTTCAGCGCATGGCATGGAATGCGCCCGAAACATCTCGACGGCCTCGGCAATGCTCTTCCCCAAGAACATCTGGGCGGCAAAACGCTCATCCAGCGAATCATGGATGTTGATTTCTTCAAAAGTCGGAAGGCGCATGGCTGCCAAGTCTATCGACCTCGCGCGCTTATGGCTTGGAGCCCCACCTCGCAATAACCGCTATCCATACACCCCCACCGGATCAGACCCCTGCCATATGCTAGGTGCCTCTGACGGACCGCTGCGATCTTTATCGTGTCAGCCTTGCGCAACCAGATGGCCCCGCAGCTCCTCAACCTGGACAACCCTGACCCCGTGGGCTGAAGGGCTCGTTTTCATTCGCGGCAGTCTATCGGTACATGCGATTGAAGGCACGATGCCCAATGGGTTTGGTGGGGTGATTGTTTCGTTGGTGTTCAAGCAGCTCTCGGCTTAGACCACTGGTCTTCTATGACAGGTGGGCGTCTCACATCTGGTCAGAAATCATGCGCCATATCCGGCGCATGTTCCTAGAAACTTCAAACTCCGCCTCCGGCCCAATGTCTTCAAGGCAGGCCCAGTATGAAATGGTTGAAGCGTGAATTTCAGGTCTGGCTAACAAGGACAGTTTAATACGCTGCCAAGCGGAATCAAACAAAGACAAAGGCATTTCCTCGACACACTGAATCATGATCTCCATCAGGGAATATCGCTCCGCATCCGTGACGCCCTCTGCTCGATAGGCCTCAAAAAACTCATCGAAGCGCTTCACATCTGCAACCTCCCATTCCCAATCCTGCATGCTGTAGTGAAATGGCAACCCAAACCGAGTTGCGAGGGCTTCACGAGCCATCTGGCTTGGGTAAAAGACGGGCTTCCCGGAGTTTGCTGACATCATGTCGCTCCTCAAAGTGGCTTCTGCTGACCAAGCTACACGTCAATAGGCATCGGCCTGTGATGCAGGTGGCAAGCGAATGATTGATCATCCGAGCTTCAACGCCCTGGTAGCAATAAAAGTCGGAATCACATTCTCCACCACAAAGCGCGGATGAGGCTGCCAGTCCTCATGGAAGCCGGTGAGCACCAAGCCCGCATTCAGCTGGCCGCCAATCTGGTCTGCCAGCGTATGGCCAAACACCAGGGCCTCGCCGCGCTCGCGCTTGGCGGCCAGGTCTTCAGCAGACAAGTGCGCTAAGTCGGAAAAGGGCAGCCGGCGGTTGGGGCGCACAAGCCCCTGGGCCGTCAAGGCCGGGTCGCGGTCGGCGACAAAGACCACAGGGTTCCAAAAGCTAGACAGCAGCTCGCCACGCGGCGCCAGAACGCGCGTGCATTCGCGCCAGACCGGGCGCACATCGGGGATATAGAGGTTGGAGATGGGGTGGAAGATGACGTCAAAGCTGGCGTTGGCAAAGACGGAGAGATCACGCATATCGCCCTGCACACAGCGCAGGTCCAGGTCCTCTCTGGCGGCAACCTTGCGGTCTTGGTCCAGCTGCCCTTCGGAGAAATCGAACACGGTCACATCGGCGCCCGCCGCTGACAGGATGGGGGCTTGCTGCCCGCCTCCGGCTGCCAGGCACAGAATGCGCCGACCGCGCACCTGGTCCAACCACCCTGCGGGCAAGGGCCCGGGCGTGAGGCGGGCGGCACTCCAGTCGCCCGCGCGGGCTGTTGCAATCGCTTCAGCGCTGACCGGGGCCGACCATGCGCAGCCTTGCGCGGCCTGACGGTTCCAGGCGGCTTGGTTGTGGGTGAGTAGGTCGATGGGATCTGTCATGGGGCTCTTCAGCATCTCGGCAGAATGCATGGTCCAAATACGGGATTGTCCGCGTGCCATGGGCCCGCCCAGCCAGCGGTAGACTATCCAGCGCCCGGGGTCCAATGCGCTGCTTCTCTATCTATAAGCGAAACCAACCAAAGCTTGCACCCACTCCGGCATTAGGCGGGAAATGATTGAATGTCCGCCGCGACGAAGATCGGAACATAAGCCATTTGGAGGAATTCCAGACTCCTCGCTGCTGCCCCGAACACTTGAAGATATCGAAAGAGTTTATGCCATTTGTGCCTGCCCTATGCCCTTCCTGCTCGGGAAAGCTCCAAGTACCTGATGACCACGACATCGTCAAATGCATGTACTGTGGTGTCGATGTCGTCGTGAGACAAGCCATTCGATTGATTTCTGGCAGCGCATCCACTTTTATGGAGCTGGCGCATGTCGCTTTGGCAGCGAGAAATTTTTCAGAAGCCTACGGCTATTACACCAAGGTATTGGAGATAGAGCCTCGCAATGCGGATGCCTGGTATGGCAAGGGGAAGGCCGCTGGCGCGATGGGCAACGGGAGCTTTCAACACCTGAAAGAAATGCAGGTTGCCATTGCACAAGCCATTAAATTATCGCCCCCTGATAAGGTCGCCGATATGAAAGCAGCAGCTGCAAGGGACATGGCAAGTGTTGGCGCTACCAATTACCAAATGGCAAGCAGCATCATTGCAAGGCTTGTCGCGGCCCATGGCGCATGGGCCAGTCATTTGACACTGTGCCGAGAGATTATTTCGCTGCTCGAAACCGCGCACAGCTACAACCCCAAGGACACCCAGATCCTCAAAAATATTGTCCAGATATGCAGTGACAATATTTCAGGCATCAAATTCAAAGATCCTGCCAATGGCAATGCCACGACCGTCAAACATCTCAACGATGATTACGAGAAAGAGCTGCGCGTTATTTTCAATTTATATGCAGAGAAGCTCGTAGCGCTGGAGCCCGGCTACCAACTCCCCTATCCAAAAAGAAAATCCTCGTATTGCTTTGTGATCACTGCAACCATGGGCAGCGCACAGCACCCAAATGTCACATTCCTCCGGTCTTTCCGGGACACCATGCTGGTCCGCACTGCGTTTGGCAAGGCATTCATTCGCTGGTATTACCGCCATGGCCCTGCTATCGCTCGGCACATTGGAGGCTCTCGCCTGGCGCGGTCCGTCTCTTATGTGTTCATCGTGCTGCCGGCTGTGGCTATCGCCAAGCTGATCACCTGGGCGGCGGCAGGACGTTCGCGCTGACCACACCGGGGGGCATCGGCGCTTGTTGCGCTGCGGTGCCTCTTTCAGTTCGCACCCTGCGATGGCGCAACCACCGGGGCCTGGGCTTGCTCAAGCGCCCCTGTGCGACAGCCTATTTTTTAGGCACCCGCATCAACCGCAGCCCATTGAACACCACCAGCAGACTCGCCCCCATATCGGCAAACACCGCCATCCACATCGAGGCATTGCCAAACACCGCCAGCGCAAAAAACACCGCCTTGATGCCCAGCGCGAAGATGATGTTCTGCCACAGGATGGCGTAGGTGCGCTTGGACAGCAGCACCGTCTCGGGCACGCGGCGCAGGTCGTCGTTCATGATGAGGATGTCGGCAGCCTCCTTGGCGATGTCGGTGCCGGCGCCGCCCATCGAGAAGCCGATGGAGGCGGCGGCCAGGCTGGGCGAGTCGTTGACGCCGTCGCCCACCATGCCGGTCGGCTGCTGGGCCACCAGGCCGTTGATGACCTGGAGCTTGTCCTCGGGCAGCAGGTTGGCCTTGACCTCATCGATGCCCACTTGCGCGGCAATGGCGCGGGCGGTGGCTTCGTTGTCGCCGGTCAGCATCACCGTGCGGATGCCCAGGGCCTTCAATTCAGCAATCGCCTGCTTGCTCGATTCCTTGGTGGTGTCGGCCACCGCAAACAGGCCCAGCACGCCTTGCGCGCTGGCCAGCACCGAGACGGTCTGGCCCTGCTCCTCCATCGCCAGCATCAGCGCCTCCACCTCGGCAGAGCACTGGCCGCGCTCATGGATCCAGCGGTGGTTGCCCAGCACATAGCTGTGGCCACCGATATCGCCTTTGACGCCACGGCCCAGCTCGGCGGCAAAGTTGCCCACCTCCAGCGCCTCACCATCGATACCGGCAGCAACCGCCTTCGATACCGGGTGGTCCGAGCGCGCGGCCAGGCTTTTGGCGATGCGCTCGATCTGGGGGGCATCGGTGCTGGTCGACAGCATGCGCGTCTGCACCAGCTGAGGGGTGCCGGCGGTGATGGTGCCGGTCTTGTCCAGGGCGACGACGCGCAGCTTGCGCGCCTCTTCCAGATAGGCGCCGCCCTTGACCAGAATGCCCCTGCGGGCGGCAGCAGACAGGCCGCTGACAACGGTCACTGGCGTGGAGATCACCAGCGCGCAAGGACAGGCGATGACCAGCAGCACCAAGGCCTTGTAGATGGCGGTCAGCCAGGGCCAGTCCAGCATCAGAGGCGGCAGCACCGCGACTGCGACGGCCAGCACAAACACAGCGGGGGTGTAGATGCGGGCAAAGCTATCCACAAAACGCTGCGTGGGCGCGCGCTGGCCCTGGGCCTGCTCCACCGCGTGGATGATGCGGGCCAGCACGGTGTCGGTCGACAGCTTGCTGACCTCGAACTCCAGCGAGCCGCTTTGGTTGATGGTGCCGGCAAACACCGGGTCGCCCGGTGCCTTGTCCACCGGAATGCTCTCGCCGGTGACGGAGGACTGGTCCACCGCGCTTTGGCCGCTGGTCACCACGCCATCCAGCGCAAAGCGCTCGCCGGGCTTGACCCGCGCCAGGGTGCCAACCGCCACTGTCTTGGCGTCCTGGATCTGCCAGCTGCCATCGGCCTGCTTGGCCTCGATCTGCGGCGGCGACAGCGCCAACAATTGGGCAATCGCATTGCGTGCGCGGTCCACCGAGCGCGCCTCGATCAGCTCGGCCAGCGAGTACAGCGCCATCACCATGGCCGCCTCTGGCCACTGGCCGATCACAAAGGCGCCTATCACCGCCACGCTCATCAGCGCATTGATGCCCAGCTGGCCGCGCAGCAAGGCCGACAGGCCTTTTTTGAACACGCCCAGGCCCGACAGTGCAATGGCCAGTGCGGCCACCGCCATGCCGACCATGCGCCAGACCGAGGTTTCGGGCGTCAGCAGGTGCAGCAGCTCGGCGGTGGCTGCCACCACCAGCGCGGCAATCAGGCGGTAGAGCTCCCGGCGTTGCGCCTTCTGCACATCGGCAGCAGCCGGCGGGGCCGACAGCGTCTCGGTGCTAAAGCCTGCAGCCTGGATCTTCTCCGTCACTGCCGCCCATTGCTGCGGGTCGGCTTCGACCCGCAGGGTGCGGGCAGGCAGGTCAAACTGCAGCAGCCTGACGCCCGCCGCGCCTTCGAGAATCTGCCGAATCTGCCCCTCTTCCACCGGGCAGTCCATCGCGGGAATGCGCAGTAGCAAGGCGCCCTCATCGGCCTTCAAGGCCGAGCTGGCCTGGGCGGCAGCGCCCAGGTCGGGGCTGCAGCAGTCGCTATGCGCATGCGCTGCAGCTGTTGCGGCTGGGGCATGGGCATGCGAATGCGCATGGTCGTGACCATGGCTGTGATCGTGACCCTTGTCGTGGCTATGGCCGTGATCGTGCCTATGGTCGTGCCCCTTGGCGCCCACGGCCGCGGCCTGCTGGTCTTTGCCGGCGCAGCAGGATGCCGCTGCATGGCCATGGGAATGGCGCTGCGCGGTGTCGGAATGGGCAGTGACTGGGTTGGTATTCGTTTGGGTCATTGAGCGTGCTCCCTGTTGCTTCGATTAAAAACCCTGTAGTAACTACAATGTCAAGCCTAAATCGCTAGACTCCGTATGGACATGAGGGCAATGACATGAAAATCGGTGAACTGGCCACGGCCTCGGCGACGCCCGTGGAAACCATCCGCTACTACGAGCGCGAAGGCCTGCTGCCGCAGCCCACGCGCACCGCCAGCAACTACCGCGTCTACGAAGAGCAGCACCTGGAGCGCCTGCAGTTCATCCGCAACTGCCGGGGGCTGCAGATGTCGCTGGACGAAGTGCGCGAGCTGCTGCGCTACAAGGACGAGCCGGCCCAGGACTGCGCCGAAACCGTCGACAAGCTGCTTGAAGCGCATATCGGCCACGTCGCCCTGCGCATCCAGGAGCTGCGCGGGCTGGAAGCCCAGCTGATCGCCCTGCGTGACCGCTGCCGGGGCACCCAGGATGTGGAGCACTGCGGCATCCTCGCCGGCCTGGCCGAGCCGCCTGCGGCGCCCCCCGTGAAGCACCATCTGCATGTGCGCTAAAGGCCTGGTCGCGGGAGATCAGAGGGCGCAAAAAAAGGTGGCGCACTGCGCCACCTTTTAGAGCCCGGCTGCAGTTAGCCACGGAACATTTGCAAGCGGGCCTTTCGCTCCGCCGGCGTCTCGCTGGTGTAGGCATCGATCACCTGCTGGCGCGTCTTGCCTGGGCCGGAGGCGACAGGCGCGGGCGGGTAGTTGCTGCTGCGCAAGGCGTTGGGGCCGCGCTTTTGCAGCGCCTCGATGGTCTCCGCCTGCACCTGCGCGCGGCTTTTGCCTGGCTGGGCATGTTCGGGGTAGAGCTCGTAGCCCTTTTCCGTCGGGGCCGAGTGCAAGGTAGCGCTGGCCGATGCGTTGCCCAGCATGCCCAGCGACAGGGCTGCGAAAGCCAGGGACAACAGGGTGGAGGTGCGTGTCTTTTGCATGGTTGCAATGCCTTTCATAGGAGTGGAAGTACTCTCGCTGCGACTGCATTCGAGATGGCTCCATTGTTGAAAAAACACGCTGACCAAAGCCCCACAGCAAGATGACATTGCTGCAATGCGCAGGCCGCTTAAATAGCAGATACAACAAAGCCATGGCGGGCTGGGCCATGGCTTTGCTGTCACTGCGTTTGGAAGGCTCAGGCCGGGTGCGCAGCGGGCTTGTCAGCGCCCTCTTTGTCGTCCAACTCATCCTCCGACGGATCGTGCCGGTGCACCAGGCGGTAGAGCAGCGGCAGCACCAGCAAGGTGAGCACCGTCGACGACAGGATGCCGCCAATCACCACGGTGGCCAAGGGGCGCTGCACCTCGGCACCCGTGCCGGTCGCAATGGCCATCGGCACAAAGCCCAGCGATGCGACCAGGGCCGTCATCAGCACGGGCCGCAGGCGCGACAGCGCTCCGGTGTGCACGGCATCGGGAACGGCCAGCCCACCCTCGCGCAGCGCGCGGATCGACGAGATCATCACCAGGCCGTTCAGCACGGCCACGCCGGACAGGGCGATGAAGCCAATCGCCGCAGAGATGGACAGCGGAATACCGCGCAGCCACAGCGCCAGAATGCCGCCAGTCAGTGCAAACGGAATGCCGGTAAAGACGATCAGACCGTCGCGCACGTTGTTGAACATCGCAAACAGCAAGGTGAACACCAGCAGCAGCGCGACGGGCACGACAATCTGCAGCCGCTGCTGGGCCGATTGCATGTTCTCGAAGGTGCCGCCCCAACGCGTCCAGTAGCCGCTGGGCAGGGCCATCGCTCCCAGGTCCTGCTGCGCCTGCTCGACAAAGGAGCCGATATCGCGGCCGCGCACATTGGCGCTCACCACAATGCTGCGCTTGCCATCCTCACGGCTGACCTGGTTAGGCCCGGGCGACAGCGCAAAGCTGGCCACCGCTGACAAGGGCACAAAGCCCAGGCGGCTGCCTTCTTGCTGCGGCAGCGCAATGGGCAGGCGCTCCAGCGCGGCCAGATCGCTGCGCAGCGCCTCGGGCAGGCGCACCTGGATGTCAAAGCGCCGGTCGCCTTCAAACACCGTGCCGGCCTCTTGGCCGCCCACAGCCGTGGCAATGGTCTGCTGCACATCGCCCATGTTCAGGCCATAGCGCGATGCCTTTTCCCGGTCCACCTGCACGGTGAGCATCGGCAGGCCCGTGGTCTGCTCCACCTTCACCTCGGAGGCGCCGGGCACCTTCTGCAGCATGGCGGCAATCGATTGGGCCGTGCGTTCGAGCACCTGCATGTCATCGCCAAACACCTTGACCGCCACATCGCTGCGCACGCCCGATATCAGCTCGTTGAAGCGCAGCTGGATCGGTTGCGAGAACTCGTAGTTGCTGCCCGGTATCGCCTCGACCACCTCCTGCACCTGGGCGAGCAGGTCCTCGCGGCTGCGCTGCGGATCCGGCCATTGCGCACGCGGCTTGAGCATGATGTAGCCATCCGAGATATTGGGCGGCATCGGGTCCGAGGCAATCTCGGCCGTGCCGGTGCGGGCAAACACGCGCTCGATCTCGGGCACCTGGTCCTTGAGCGCGCGCTCGATCTGCATTTGCATCTCCAGCGATTGCGTGAGGCTCGTGCCCGGCACCCGCAGCGCCTGGATCGCAAAGTCGCCCTCGTTGAGGTTGGGCGCAAACTCGCTGCCCAGGCGCGAGGCCAGCAGCAGGCTCAGGGCCACCGAAACGACAGCCGCCGTCAGCACCACCACCGGCATGCGCATCACCCGCGCCAGCAAGGGCTCGTAGGCCTTGCGTGCCCAGGTCATCAGGCGGTTCTCCTTCTCGCCTACCTTGCTGCCAATGAACAAGGCAATGGCCGCCGGGATAAAGGTGATGGACAGCAGCATCGCGCCCACCAGGGCCAGCACCACGGTCAGCGCCATCGGGTGGAACATCTTGCCCTCCACCCCCGTCAGCGCAAAGATCGGCAGATAGACCACCATGATGATCAGCTGGCCAAACAGCAGCGGACGGCGCGATTCCTTGGCGGCGGCAAACACCTCATGAAAGCGCTCGCTGCGCGAGAGCGGGCTGCCCTTGCGCTCCTGCGCATGCGCCAGGCGCCGCACGCAGTTCTCCACAATCACCACCGCCCCGTCGATGATGATGCCGAAATCCAGCGCGCCCAGGCTCATCAGGTTGGCGCTGATGCCCCACTTCACCATGCCCGTAAAGGTGAACAGCATCGATAGCGGAATGATCAGCGCCGTGATCAGCGCAGCGCGGATATTGCCCAGGAACAGGAACAGCACCACCACTACCAGCGCCGCACCTTCGACCAGGTTTTTCTTCACCGTCGCAATGGCTTTTTCCACCAAGGTGGTGCGGTCGTAGACGGTCACGATCTTCACGCCTTCGGGCAAGGTCTTGCGGATCGACTCCATGCGCGCATCCACCGCCTTGGAGACGATGCGGCTGTTCTCCCCGATCAGCATGAACACGGTGCCCAGCACCACCTCGCGGCCGTTGTCGGTGGCAGCGCCCGTGCGCAGCTCGCGGCCCAGGCTCACCTCGGCCAGGTCGCGCACGCGCACGGGCTGGCCTTGGGTGCTGCCCACAATCACTTCCTGGATGTCCGCAATGCCCTTGACCTGGCCGGGCGCGCGGATCAGGTACTGCTCGCCTTCGCGCTCGATATAGCCCGCCCCCACATTGGTGTTGTTGCTCTGCAGTGCTGCGACCAGCTTGTCCATCGAGATGCCATAGGACGCGAGCTTGTCCGGCCGGGGCGCCACCAGGTACTCCTTGGCAAAGCCGCCAATGGAGTTGATCTCGGTCACGCCGGGCACATTGCGCAGCTGGGGTTTGATGACCCAGTCCTGGATCTCGCGCAGGTCCATGGGGGTGTAGGGCGTGCCATCAGGCTTTTTGGCGCTATCTTCCGCCTCCACCGTCCACAGGTAGATTTCGCCCAGACCCGTGGAAATGGGGCCGATGCTCGGCGCAATACCGGGCGGCAGCTTCTCGCGCGCTTCCTGGATGCGCTCATTGACCAGCTGGCGGGCAAAGTAGATGTCGGTGCCGTCCTTGAAGATGACCGTCACCTGTGACAGTCCGTAGCGTGACAGCGAACGGGTCTGCTCCAGGTGGGGCAAGCCGGCCATCACGGTCTCGATGGGATAGGTGATGCGCTGCTCGGTCTCCAGCGGCGAATAGCCCGGCGCCTGGGTGTTGATCTGGACCTGCACATTGGTGATGTCGGGCACGGCATCGATGGACAGGCGCTGGTAGCTGAATACGCCCAGCGCAGCCATGGCGAACACCGCCAGGATGACCAGCCAGCGCTGCTCGATGGAAAAACGGATGATGCGTTCAAACATGCGGGCTCCCGATCAATGCGCGTGCTCGGCAGAGGCCTTGCCCAGCTCGGCGCGCAGCATGAAGGAGCCCTGCTTGATGTAGCGCTGCCCGGCTTGCAGGCCCGACTTGACTTCGGTGGTCTTGCCATCCGTCGCACCCAGCTCAACCACCTGGGCCCGGTAGCCGCCCTCGGCCGGTACAAACACCACGCTCTCTTTGCCATCGGGCCGCTGGATGGCCTTGGCGTCCACCGCAATGGGGACGGGCGATTCAGATGCGAGAACTTCCACATCCACAAACAGGCCAGGCCGCCACACGCCTTGCGGGTTGGCCAGCGCCACGCGGGCCGGTGCCGTGCGGGTTTGCGCGCCAATCAACGCACCCACATAGGCAATCCGGCCTTCGGCCTCGGCGTCAAAGGCCGTGGCGCGCACGACGACCGGCGCGCCCATGCGCACATCGGGCAATTGCGGCGCGGCCACGCTGATCTCGGCCCAGACCGAGCGCAGGTCCGACACGGTGAACGAGGCGGTGCTGTCGGTGACCGACTCGCCCACGGTCAGGTGCTTCTCCACCACCATGCCGGCCAGTGGCGCACGCAGCTCATAGCGGCTGGCGCCAGCCGCGCCCGCCCCAATGGCGGACAGCTTTTGCGCGGCATTGGCCACGGCAATTTCGGCCTCCTGCAGCGCTTGGCGCGCTGCCTGGTAGTCCTGCTCAGCAGATATCCGCTCCTGCCACAGCTGCTTTTCGCGCGCGTAGCTGCTCTTGGCAAAGGCCAGCCGCCGCTGCGCCGTTTGCAGCTCGCTGCGCTGGTCCGACACTGCCGGGCTCTGAATGACGGCCAGCAGCTGCCCCTTGGCCACCTGCTCGCCCAGCTGGGCGTGGACGGAGGCCACGACACCCGCTACGCGCGGCACCACGTGCGCGGTGCGGTCTTCGTCAAAGCGGATCTCGCCGGGCAGCAGCACCTGCTTTTTGATCGATGCCGGGCCCGCCTGGGCCAGCACCACGCCAGCCTTTTTGGCCTGCGCCGCACTGAGCTTGACCAGGCCCTCAGCCTCTTCTTCGCCCTCGGCATGTTGCCCGCCTGCGGCGTCGGCGTGCCCGTTCTGGCTGCCAGCCTCGGCCTTTTCGTCGTGGTGCTCCCCATCGGCATGTTGGTCCGACTCCTGGTGCGCACTCTCCTTGGCAGCGGCTTCGCCATGGTGCTCGCCATCCTTGTGGGGCTGGGCATCGGCATGGCCCGATGCCGCTGCAGCCGGCGCGGCCGCCGTGCCAGGGCCCCGCAACAAATAGGCGCCGCCGGCCACACCGGCAGCGGCCATCACCGCCGCGGCGATCCACTGTTTGGATGAGCGGAGCGAGGTATCGAATGGGGTTTTCTCGGACATGGGTTCAGGTTCCTGTAGCGGCCGCCAGCGCTGGCGTGCCAAAGATGCGTTCAATCTCCGCACGGGCGCGGTGCGAGGTCATCAGCTGGTCCAGCAGTTGGCGCTGGCTGTCAAACAGGCTGCGCTGGGCGTCGAGCACATCCAGAAAGCTGAACTTGCCCAGCGAGAAGCCACGCACCGCCAGGTCATAGGCCGACTGCGCCGTGGGGATCACCTGGCTTTGCAGCAGCGCCACCTGCTGGTTGCTGCTGAGCCACTGCTGGCGGGCGGCAAACACCTGGGCCTGCAGCTGCAGGCGCTGGTCCTGCAGCTGCTGCTCGGCCTGGTCCACCTTGCGCAGCGCCTGCAGCTGGTTGCCGGCATTGCGGTCAAACAGCGGCAAGGGGATGCTGACGCCAACAAACACCTGGTTGCGGCCCACATCCTGCGCGCGCTTGACGCCCAGGCTCACGGTAGGGTCCTGCACGCGTTTGGCGCGCTCCAGCGCCGATGTGGCCTGGCTTTGCGCCAGCGCGCGCTGCGCCAGCACCATGGCGGGCGCCTCATCGAGGCGCTGGTCCAGCTGCTCGGCAGTCGGGGCCGCCGTGGTGGTCAAAAAGTCGCCGCTCGCCAGCCCCAGCTCCGTACCGCGCCCGCCCCAGAGCGCGGCCAGGTTGTGCTGCGCCACGCCGGTCAATGAGCGCGCCTGCTCCAGCTCCATCGCCGCATTGGCCTGCGCCACTTGGGCGCGGCTGGCCTCCAGCGGCGGAGCCTTGCCGGCCTGTACGCGCTTGTTGGCGGCATCCAGCGCCTGGGTCGCCAGCGCATGGGTCTGGGTCGCAAAGTGCACCCGCTGCTGGGCTAGCAGCAGCTCGTTGAAGTGGATCTGCAGCTGGTAGCGCAAGGCCGCCAGTGCGGCCACGACACCGGCTTCGGCCGCTGACTTTTCGGTATCAGCCAGCTGCATACGTGCCTCGCGCTTGCCGCCCAGCTCGATCAGCTGGTTGATCTGCACGGTGTGGGTGCGCGTCTCGCGGCGGGTGTCTTCGATGCTGACTGCCAGCTCCGGGTTGGGACGCGCCTGGCTTTGCACCACCAGGCCTTCGGCGGCAGCTGCGCCATGGCGGGCCGCCTGCAAACCGGGGTTGGCCGCCAGGGCTTTGTCCCAGGCGGCAGCCAGCGTGATCGCCGGGTTGGCCTGCGCCGGCGCAGAGGCCGTGGCTCGCTCCAGGCCTTGGGCGGGTGCCTGGGCCTGGGCCTGGCCCTGGGGCAGCCAGGCGCTGGCCAGCGCGGCGGTCAGCAGCCAGGCTGGCCATGCCGGGCCTCGATGGCCTGGAGGGCGTGGTGGTTGGGCGGGATGGATGCCGGCCCGGGTGGGGACTGGCTGCGGGATGGTCATGGCGGCTTCTCCTGTGGTGGCAGACCACGCGCAACCTGGCCTTGGCAGCGCAGGGCCCGCCAGCGGCGGCCCGCACCGCAGACCCCAGTTGCAGGCGGTATCCCTATGCGATGCCAGCGACTGTAGAAAGCGGCAACGAACACCAGGCCGACGGGAACATGACAAATTTGTAATCCACGCCCGCGCACACCATCAGGGACAATGGCAGCCATGAGACTGCTGCTGATTGAAGACGAAGCCAAGCTCGGCGAGTACCTTCGCAAAGGTCTGGCCGAGGAGAGCTATACGGTCGATGTCGCCACCAACGGCATCGATGGCCTGCACCTGGCCATGGAGCTGGACTACGACCTGGTCGTGCTCGACGGCATGCTGCCGGGCATCCACGGTTTTGCGGTGCTGGCAGCGCTGCGCCAGGCCAAATCCACCCCGGTGCTGATGCTGACGGCCCGCAGCGATGTGCAAGACCGGGTGCGCGGCCTGCAAAGCGGCGCCGATGACTACCTGATCAAGCCTTTTGCGTTTTCCGAGCTGGTGGCCCGCATCCAGGTGCTGCTGCGCCGTGCGCAGGCCTACCCGGCGTCGCCCGAGCCCACGGTGCTGCGCCAGGCCGATCTGGAGCTGGACCTGATCCGGCGCAAGGCGGTGCGCGCCGGTGTGCGGCTCGATCTGACGGCCAAGGAGTTCAACCTGCTCGCCTTGCTGCTGCGCCGCCAGGGCGAGGTGCTCTCGCGCACCGAGCTGGCCTCGCAGGTCTGGGACATGAACTTTGACAGCGAGACCAATGTGGTCGAAGTGGCCGTGCGGCGCCTGCGCATGAAGGTGGACCAGCCTTTTGCCGCGCCCTTGATCCACACCGTGCGCGGCATGGGCTATGTGCTGGAGAGCCGGGCCCAGCCATGAGCCCGACCTCCGCCGTACCGCACCTGGGGCGCCGGCTCTCGCGCTGGATGGCGCTGCTGTCGATGCTGGGGCTGGGCGCCGTCAGCCTGGTGGTGTTCCTGGTGTTCGACAACACCTTGTCAGCCCGCCAAAAGGAGATGCTCGACCAAAAGCAGCAGTCGCTGATGCATGTGCTGCGCGATGACAGCACGGCCCACCGCGACAAGGCGCTGGACCACCTGCTCACCGATTTTCTGGCCGGCCACGGCGACTATGCGATCCGCGTGGTGGACAACGAGGGCCATGTGCTGTTCGACAGCATCCCGGCCGATTGGAGCAGCCACCACACCATGCTGCGCAGTTTTGCCGTCGGCATCACTGCGCCCCAGTACCACCAGGCGCGCGCGGCCACCGCCACCTTGGTGATGGACCTGCGCCCCGACGAGGCCTTGCTGCGCGGCCTGGGCTGGACCCTGTTTGCGGCCATGGTCGCCGGCTCCTTGCTGCTGGCGCTGTTTGGCGGCCTGCTGGTGCAGCGCAGCCTGCAGCCCATCGCCTCGCTGGTCTCGCAGATCAGCCTGCTGTCGGCCCGCGATTTTGAGCGCCGGCTGGGCGGCAGCGGCCTGCCCCAGGAGCTGCAGCCCATCGTCACGCAGTTCAATGCCCTGCTCGACCGCCTGGCCGATGCCTACCGCCAGCTCGAAGCCTTCAACGCCGATGTGGCGCACGAGCTCAACACGCCACTGGCCACCTTGATCAGCAGCACCGAAGTGGTCTTGCGCAAGCCCCGCTCGGTCGATGAGCTGCGCGATGTGCTGGAGTCCAACCTGGAGGACCTGCGCCGCATCGCCGCGATGGTGGGCGACATGCTGTTTCTCTCGCGTGCCGACCAGGGCGTGGGCGCGCGCGAGACCGGGGTCGTCAGCCTGGCCGCCGTGGCCCAGGATGTGGTCGAGTTCTATGAAGCGGTTGCGCTCGATGCCGACCTGCGCCTGGAAGTGCTGGGCGACGCGCAGGCCCAGGTCGATGCGCCGCTGGTGCGGCGCGCGCTGTCCAACCTGCTGAGCAATGCCACCCGCTATGCGCTGGCGGGCTCTGCGATCCGCATCGACATTCGCACGCGCTGGCAGCACGAGCATGCCCATGCGGTCATCTCCGTGACCAACACCGGGCCCGACATTGCGCCCGAACACCTGCGCCACCTGTTTGACCGCTTCTACCGCGCCGATGCCTCGCGCCACAACGCCGAGCGCCACCATGGCCTGGGCCTGGCCATTGTCAAAGCCATCGCCAAGATGCATGGCGGCTCGGTGTTTGCCCAGTCGCAGGGCGGCGAGACGACGTTTGGGCTGATCCTGCCGGTGGCGCCCGTCCTGTGACGGAGCACTGCTTCTAGCCACACAGCGCCTTCGCCAACCGCCATCCCCATAGCTTGCAACCAGACTTCAGATCGCTTTATGCATATAATTAGCCACCTTACTATTTGCCGCCACCATGCAACTCGCCCAAAAATACAATGCCCTGCTGGACGAAGCCCAGCGGCGCGGCATGCCCGATGTGGCAGGGATTCGCCTTTGCTTCCAGACGCTCACGCTGGCAGCAGTCATTGACCGCGACTGCGCCCGCTTGCTGGCGCCGCATGGCCTGTCCGAAGGGCGCTTTGTGCTGCTGTTCCTGCTCGACGCGGCACCCGATGGTCTGGCGCCCAACACCTTGGCCGAGCGTGCGGGCGTGACCCGGGCCACCGTCACCGGTCTGCTCGATGGCCTGGAGCGCGAAGGCCTGGTTGCCCGCCATGCCGAGGCCAGCGACCGCCGCGCGCTGCGCATACGGCTCACCGGCAAAGGCCGGCAGCTGGCCCAACAGGTGTTTGCGCAGCACAGCCACTGGATCGCCGGGTTGTACGGCGGGCTGTCGGCCAGCGAGCGCCAGCAGCTGGCCCAGCTGCTGGACAAGGTGGCCCGCAACCTGGGCCAGGCAGCGCCATGAACAGCCCGCGCAAAGGCGCCAGCCGCGCTGCTGATATTCCCGCCGATGTGCTGCAAGCACTGTCCAGCGGCGAAATCGCCACGGCCACGCTGGCTGAATGCACGGCGCTGGACCAGGCGCAGCTGCTGCGCACCGTCTTTCCCGGTCTCTCTGCCCAGACCCTGCAGCAAGCCGATGCGGCTTGCACGCTGGGTATTCTGGGGCGCATGGGCCGCATCGGCGAGCTGCTGCTGGATGCGCTGGGCCCCGAGGGCATCGCGCAATGCCGCAATCACCCGGCAGACACCGTGCGCGGCTGGGCCTGTTTTATGGTGGGTGCCCAAGTGGAGCTGGCCCTGCCGGCACGCCTGGCCGCCATTGAAAGCCTGGCAGACGATGGGCATTTTGGCGTGCGCGAATGGGCCTGGATGGCCTTGCGCCCGCACCTGGCCAGCGCTCTGGACGAGGCCATCGCACAGCTGCTGCCCTGGACGGCATCACCGTCTGACAAGCTGCGCCGCTTTGCCTGTGAGGCACTGCGCCCGCGTGGCGTCTGGTGTGCCCATATCGCCGCGCTCAAAAAGGCACCCGCGCAGGCCCTGCCGCTGCTGCAAGCGCTGCGCGCCGACCCCTCCATCTATGTGCAGGATTCCGTTGCCAACTGGCTCAACGACGCCGCCAAGGACCAGCCCGACTGGGTGCGCGAGCTCTGCAGCCAGTGGCTGGGCGATACGCCATCGCCCAGCACCGCACGTATCTGTCAACGCGCGCTGCGCAGTATTCGCTGAAAGAAGCCCCAGCCATGTCTTGCTACCTTGTCGAACTCTACACCCCGAACGCCACCTGGCAGGCGCTGCCTGCTGCACAGCGCCAGCAGTTTCTGGCCACCATCGGCCAGGGCCTGGGGCAGCTCTCCAGCCTGGGGATTGAACTGTTGTCGCTGGCAGAGGCCGATGCCGCCATCGCGCAAGCCAGCCCGCACCAGTACCTGGGCATCTGGCGCTTTCCTGATCCACAAGCACGCGATGCCTTGCTGGCCGCGATCGAGGCCAGCGGCTGGTACCAGTACTTTGCGCATGTGAATGCCGCCAGTGGTACAGGCGCTGTGGATGCCCATCTGGCAGCATTGGCAGCGGCTTGAGGAACCGCCCTACTCAGGCATAGGCCTGTGCATCCTTGTCGGTGATGGCCCGCAGCACCCGCGCCGGGTTGCCGGCGCTCACCACGCCTTCGGGCACATCCTTGGTAACGATGGCGCCAGCCGCAATCACGCTGCCCGCACCAATGCGGACGCCGGGCAGCACCTGCACACCCGCGCCAATCCAGACGTTGTCGCCAATGGTGATGGGCAGGGCGAATTCCAGCCCCTGGTTGCGCCGCGCGGCATCGAGCGGGTGACCGGAGGTGTAGAGGCCGACATTGGGCGCGATAAAGACGTTGTTGCCGATGCGGACCTTGGCGGCATCGAGGATGACCAGGTTCACATTGGTGTAGAAGTTATCGCCAATCTCGATGTTGAAGCCGTAGTCGCACAAGAAGGGGCCATCGAACACGGGATTGCGGCCCAGCTTTCCCAGCAGGCCGCGCAGAATCACTTCGCGCTCGGCACGTTGGTGCGCGCCGATCTGCTGGAAGGCAAACAGCTTTTCCTTGGCGGCATCGCGCAGCTGCAGCACGCTGGGGTCATGGTTGGCGTCGTACAGCAGGCCGGCAGCGGCTTTTTCCATCTCGGTCATCGGTGTCTCTCGTCCTCTCGGTGGCAAAAGGACTGAGTCTAGCGGAGGCATGGCTGGCCTGCGATGACCTGGCTGTGGATAGGCTTCAAGCGCCCGTCGCCGCAGCGGCCGGTGCAATGCGCAGCGGGATCGTCACCGGGCCGTCGTTCATCAGGTAGACCTTCATGTCGGCGCCAAAGCGGCCGGTCGCCACCTCGGGGTGCAGCGCACGGGCCTGCGCCACCACATAGTCGTACAGGCGCTCGCCATCGGCCGGGGGCGCGGCCTGGGTAAAGCTGGGGCGGTTGCCGCCGCTGGTGTCTGCTGCCAACGTGAACTGGCTCACGATCAGCAGGCCGCCGGCCACATCGACCACGCTCTTGTTCATCTTGCCGGCCTCGTCCTGAAAGATGCGCAGCTTGAGCATCTTGGCCAACCACTTGTCGGCTTCTGCCTGGCTGTCGCCACGCTCGGCACAGACGAGGGCCAGCAGGCCATGGCCGATCTGGCCGACCACCTGGCCGTCCACTTCAACACGCGCTTCGCGCACCCGTTGCAATACGCTGATCATCGGAGATTCTTGCTTCCGGAAAGGCGGCAGGCCAGGGCGCTGCAGCCGAGGTTCATGGTTCAGGGGCTGGGTGCATCGCCAACGCGCTGCACGGCCTCGGTCTGGGTTTGCACGCCCAGTGGCAGCACTTCCATGCTGATACGTGCCTGCGGCAGCTCCTGCAGCAAAGCGGCCTCCAGCTGCATGCGCAGCTGGGTGGCATGGGCGAGGGTCCAGCCGCCGGGCATGTGCAGGTGCATGTCGATAAAGTGCAGCGCGCCGGCGCGCCGGGTGCTGAGCTTGTCGCAATGCACAGCGCCGCCGGTTTGCGCCTCAAAGCTGCGCACGCAGTGCTCGATCTTGGCTAGGGTCTCCGCATCGATGGACTCGTCCATCAGGCCCTGCGACGAACGCCAGACCAACTGGCCACCCTCTTTGAAGATATGCAAGGCCACCGCAATGCCCAGCACTGCATCGAGCCAATGCCAGCCCGTCAGCATTGCCAGCAGCAAGCCGCCGACCACACCGACCGAGGTCCAGACATCGGTCATCAGGTGGCGGCCATCGCCTTCCAGCGCCATCGAATGGTGCGCGCGGGCCGCCCGCAACATGACGAAGGCCAGCCCGCCGTTGAGCGCCGTGCTGAGCATGGACAGCGCAATGCCCCAGCCCAGCTGCTCGAGCGGCTGGGGATGGAGCAAACGGTCCACCGATGCCCAGACGATGGCCATGGCCGCGCCAAAGATCAGCAGGCCCTCAAAGCCGGCCGAGAAGTACTCCGCCTTGGTGTGGCCATAGGGGTGGCCCTCGTCAGCCGGGCGCTTGGCAATGGTGACCATGCCCAGCGCAAACAGCGCGCCCACCAGGTTGACCAGCGATTCCAGCGCATCGGACAGCAGGCCCACCGAGCCGCTGACGGCCCAGGCGCTGGTCTTCAAGGCAATGGTGGCAATGGCCACCACCACCGAGATGCGCAGCAGGTTCTCGGGCGTGGTCCAGCGGCTGTGCGCTGCGGCGGATAAGGCAGGTTTCATGGCGGGCGGGGTGTGGCCTGGCTTACAGCAGGCGCGCCTTGACAGTCTTGCCCTTGACCCGGCCGCTGTTGAGCCGGTCCACCGCCTGGTGGGCGATATCTCGGCTGACGGCCACATAGGTCGAGAAGTCGTTCACATTGATCTTGCCGATCTGCTCCTTGGTATAGCCAAAGTCGCGCGTCATCGCGCCCAGCACATCGCCGGCACGGATCTTTTCCTTGCGTCCGCCGATGATCTGGATGGTGCGCATCGCTGGCACCATGGGTTGGTTGGAGGCGGGGGTCAGCTCGCTCAGCGGGTGCCATTGCGACTCGCGCCCTTGCAGCAGCTCGATCTTGCCGACCGAGCCCATCTCGTCCATGCTGGCCAGGCTCAGCGCCAGGCCTTCGGCATCGCCTCGGCCGGTGCGGCCAATGCGGTGGATATGCACTTCGGCATCGGGCGTGGTGTCCACATTGATGACGGCGGCGAGGTTGGCGATATCGAGGCCGCGCGCGGCCACATCGGTGGCCACCAGCACGCTGCAGCTGCGGTTGGCAAACTGCACCAGCACCTCGTCGCGCTCGCGCTGTTCCAGCTCGCCAAACAGCGCCAAGGCGCTTACGCCCTGGGCCTGCAGCACCTCGACCAGGTCGCGGCACTGCTGCTTGGTGTTGCAAAAGGCGATGGACGATTCGGGCCGGAAATGCGCCAGCAGCTGCGATACGGCATGCAGGCGCTCGGATTCCTTGACCTCGTACCAGCGCTGCGCGATCTTGTGCGCGCTGTGCTGCGAGGCGACCTTGACGGTCTGCGGATCGCGCATAAAGCGCTCGGCCAGCTGGGCAATGCCCTCGGGATAGGTGGCCGAGAACAGCAGGGTCTGGCGCTCGGCCGGGCATTGGCTGGCCACGGTGACGATGTCGCCATAAAAGCCCATGTCCAGCATACGGTCGGCCTCGTCCAGCACCAGAGTGTTGAGGGCGGCCAGGTCGATCACGCCGCGCTCCATCAGGTCCATAACCCGGCCCGGGGTGCCAACGATGATGTGGGCACCGTTTTCCAGGCTGGCGATCTGGTTGCGCGAAGGCACACCGCCATAGACGGTGACGACCTTGATGTTTTCTTCGGCGCGCGCGAGGCGGCGGATTTCGGTGGCGACCTGGTCGGCCAGCTCACGGGTGGGGCAGAGCACCAGCGATTGCACGGCAAACCAGCGCGGGTTCAGCCGGGCGAGCAGGGCCAGGCCAAAGGCGGCCGTCTTGCCGCTGCCGGTGCTGGCCTGGGCAATGACATCCTTGCCTTGCAGCGCAAAGGGCAGGCTGGCCGCCTGGATCGCCGTCATCTGCGTGTAGCCCAGCTGCTGCAGATTGGCCTGCATGGTCTGGCCCAGGGGCAGTTGGCTGAAAGAGCTGGCGTCCGCTGCGTTGGCGGTGGTGGTGGTTGCGTTCATGGCGCAATTATCCCGCGCCCGGCCTGGCAGCCGCTGGCGGCCCTGCGGGTACCCCTGAATCCGGCCTTGGCGCCGCCGGCCACCGGTGCCGACTGCCAGCAACACCGGGCCCTGATTTGTCATGCCAGGGCCCCAAAGCAGATGCACAATGGTGCATGACCTTTACCAAACCTGCCTTTACCGCACCGACCAGCCACCGCACGGCTTCCTCCGCGCTGGCGCAGGTCCAGGCCATCTATGCCGAGCAAATCGGCTTTCTGCGCCAGGCCATGCAGCGCTTTGTAGCCGGCGAGACTCCGGCGGCCCCCTACCGCGCCTGCTACCCCTTTGTGCGCCTGCACACGCGCACCGTGGCCCGGGCCGACAGCAAGCTCGCCTATGGCTTTGTCGAGGGCCCCGGCCACTACGAGACCACGCTGACCCGCCCCGACCTGTTTGCCAACTACTATGCCGAGCAGTTCCGGCTGCTGATCGAGAACCACGGCGTGGAGCTGGAGGTGGGCACCAGCAACCAGCCCATCCCCATCCATTTCTCGTTCGCCGACAACGACCATATCGAAGGCCAGCTGAGCGCCGAGCGCCGCATGCTGATGCGCGATGTGTTTGACCTGCCCGACCTGCATGCGATGGACGACGGCATCGCCAACGGCACCTGGGAGCCCAAACCGGGCGAGGCGCATCCGCTGTCGCTGTTCACCGCGCCGCGCATGGACTACTCGCTCCAGCGCCTGCGCCACTACACCGGCACCCTGCCCGAGTGGTTCCAGAACTTCGTGCTGTTCACCAACTACCAGTTCTATATCGACGAGTTCATCCGCCTGGGCCGCGCCGAGATGGCCAACCCCGACAGCGAGTACATCGCCTTCATCGAGCCGGGCAATGTCGTCACCCGCCGCCAGGGCCTGGCGCCCGAAGCGGTGGACGCGCTGGGCAACCCGCCGCCGCGCCTGCCGCAGATGCCCGCCTACCACCTGGTGCGCGCCGACCAGTCGGGCACGACCATGGTCAATATCGGCGTGGGCCCGGCCAATGCCAAGACCATCACCGACCATATCGCCGTGCTGCGCCCCCACGCCTGGATGATGCTGGGCCACTGCGCCGGCCTGCGCAACAGCCAGCAGCTGGGCGACTATGTGCTGGCCCATGCCTATGTGCGCGAGGACCATGTGCTGGACGAAGAGCTGCCGCTGTGGGTGCCCATCCCGGCGCTGGCCGAGATCCAGGTCGCGCTGCAGCAGGCGGTGGCCGATGTCACCCAGGTGCCCGAGGACGACCTCAAGCGCTTCATGCGCACGGGCACCGTGGCCAGCACCGACAACCGCAACTGGGAGCTGCTGCCCGACAACACGCCCCAGCGCCGCTTCAGCCAGAGCCGGGCCGTGGCGCTCGATATGGAAAGCGCCACCATTGCGGCCAATGGCTTTCGCTTTCGCGTGCCCTACGGCACCTTGCTGTGCGTGAGCGACAAGCCGCTGCACGGCGAGATCAAGCTGCCCGGCATGGCCAACCATTTCTACCGTGAGCGGGTGGACCAGCATTTGCGCATCGGCATGCGGGCGGTCAACATCCTGCGCGAAGGAGGTGTGGACCGGCTGCACAGCCGCAAGCTGCGCAGCTTTGCCGAGGTGGCTTTCCAGTAAGCAGCACGCCAAGCGGGCCCTTGCCAGCGGGGGCCCTACTCGAATGCCAGCACGACCGTGCTGGCTTTTTTACTTATGGGGAACTACCTAACTGCAAACCCTGTGGATAACTGTGGGCGTCACTTCCACAATGGTCGGCGGGCCGTAAAGAAGCCTTTGCGCCCGCACCATAACAACCAGGAGACACAGTGACCACAACCATCCTCCCACCCCTGCGGCGCTTTATCCCTCTGACGGCCGTCGCCAGCGCAGTCCTTGCGCTGTCCGCTTGCGGCAGCGGCGGCTCCCACAGCTTTAACTTTGACGAGGCCAGCCTGGCGCTGGCCAAGCAGCAGGTGGCGGCCAGCCAGATCGGCCTGCCCACCAGCGGAGCCACGGTGACCTCGACCGAAACGCCAACGGCTGCCAGTGGCGCGCAGCCGCCGGCCTCGGTACGGGCCAATATCTCGATCGCCCCGGTCGACCCCGGCGCCCCGGCCATCAAGATGGGCCTGCTGCTGCCCAAGGAGTGGAACGGCAAGGTGGTGATGGTGGGCGGCGGCGGCTACAACGGCGTGATGCCCAGCCTCTACACCTACCCGGCCGCCCCCGCCAGCCAGGGTGCCTACCCGCTGCTCAACCAGGGCTATGCGGTGTTTGGCAGCGACTCGGGCCACCAGGCAGGGGCTGCCGGCAGCCGCGACGGCAGCTTTGGCACCAATGACGAAGCGGTCGCCAACTTCTCGGGCGCTGCACTGAAAAAGGTCAGCGATGTGGCCGATGTGCTGGTGACGCGCTTTTACGGCAAAAAGCCGGACAAGCGCTACTTCATGGGCGGCTCCACCGGCGGGCGCGAAGCACTGGCCGTCGCCCAGAAATGGCCGTCCGACTGGGATGGCGTGGTCGCCTGGTACCCGGCCTGGAACGCCGCCAGCCTGGATCTGCAGTTTGGCCGCATCAGCCGCGCCTTTGCCCAGCCCGGTGCCTACCCCAGCCTGGGCCAGCGCAAGCTGCTGCGCCAGGCGGCGCTGGAGAAGTGCGATGCGCTCGACGGCGTGCAGGACGGCGTGGTCAGCAATGTGGCGGCCTGCAACAGCCAGTTCGACCCGGCTACCGCTACGCTCAATGGCCAGCCGCTGCGCTGCCCTGGCGGCGCGAGCCAGGACGGCTGCCTGTCCGACGCGATGATCAGCGCGCTCAAGACCTACAACAGCGAAATCCGCTTCAGCGCGCCGCTGGGCAGCGGCGAGACGCAGTACCCGGGTTTCAACGTCTGGGGCTCGGAGCTGGGCGAGGAAGGCAGCAGCCCGCTGCAGCCCACGGTCAATCTGCTGGCGATGAACACCACCGCCCCGGCCAGCCCCGCGCCGCTCACCGCCCCGTA
Organism: Comamonas sp. MYb69; assembly: GCF_037479315.1. Taxonomy (NCBI): domain Bacteria; kingdom Pseudomonadati; phylum Pseudomonadota; class Betaproteobacteria; order Burkholderiales; family Comamonadaceae; genus Comamonas; species Comamonas sp. MYb69. The sequence goes on along the minus strand of NZ_JBBGZG010000001.1, from coordinate 288,614 downwards.
CTGGGCGGTGTTCTGGGACCAGTGGGTGCGCTATTTTGTGACCCGCGATGCCAACTTTGATGCGCTGTCGCTGGACCCGCAAAACCCCGGCGCCTGGACCGACCGCATCAACCAGCTCACCAAGCTGCAGGACATCAACAGCACCGATCTGTCGGCCTTCAACAAGCGCGGCGGCAAGCTGCTGATGGCCCATGGCACCGCCGACGTGCTCGTCAGCACCCGCGCCACCGCGCAGTACTGGCAGCGCCTGGAGCAGACCATGGGCGCCAGCGCCGTCAAGAGCTTTGCCCGCTACTACGAAGTGCCCGGTTACGGCCATGCAGCCAGCACCGCCTTCAATGCCAACTGGGACTCGCTCAAGGCGCTGGACCAGTGGGTGACCGCTGGCACCGCGCCTGGTGCCCAGGTGGTCAGCGACACCGCTGGCGTGCCGGGCCGCACCCGGCCGCTGTGCGAGTACCCGACCTGGCCGCGCTACAAGGGCAGTGGTGATGTGAACCTGGCCGACAACTACAGCTGCCAAACCAACTAAAAGCGACCTCAGCAAGCCAGCAAAACAAAAGCATCTGGACGCCCTTCTCAAGGGCAGCCAGATGCTTTTTTATCGGATAAATCCAACGCGGTGCTGAGCGCTCGCTCAGCAGCCGTTTACTCCGCCACGCGGGGCTTGACCAGCGCTGCCGCCTTTTTGGCGTTGTCGCGCGCGGCATCGGTATCGACCGCGCGGGCCAGCGCCACGCCCATGCGGCGGCGGCTAAAGCTCTCGGGCTTGCCAAACAGGCGCACCTCGGTGCCGGAGATCTGCAGGGCGGCATCGACGCCGTCAAACACAATGCCCTGGGCATCGACACCGCCGTAGATCACGGCGCTGGCGCCGGCGGTCTTCAGGCTGGTGTCCACGGGCAGGCCCAGGATGGCGCGGGCATGCAGCTCGAACTCGTTTTGCCACTGGGTGATCATGGTCACCATGCCGGTGTCATGCGGGCGCGGGCTCACTTCGCTGAACCAGACCTGGTCGCCCTTGACGAACAGTTCCACGCCAAACAGGCCCAGGCCGGCGGGCTCACCGTTCAGGCCGGTGCCCAGGTCGCTGGTGATGGCGCGGGCAATGTCCCGCGCCAAGGTCAGCGCAGCGGGCGCCATGCGCGCGGGCTGCCAGCTTTCCACATAGTCGCCCTGCACCTGCACATGGCCGATGGGCTCGCAGAAATGGGTTTCGATCTGGCCCGCCGCATTCTTGGCGCGCACGGTCAGCAAGGTGATTTCGTAGTCAAAGTCGATAAAGCCCTCGACGATGATGCGCCCGCCCTGCACCCGGCCACCTGCCATCGCGTAGTTCCAGGCCTTTTCCACATCGGCCGGGCCATCGATCTTGCTCTGGCCCTTGCCCGAGCTGCTCATCACCGGTTTGACCACGCAGGGGTAGCCAATGCCGCCATCGATGGCGGCCTGCAGCTCGGCCAGGCTGTCGCAGAACTGGTAGGGGCTGGTGGGCAGGCCCAGGGTCTCGGCGGCCAGGCGGCGGATGCCTTCGCGGTCCATCGTCAACCGGGTGGCGCGGGCCGTCGGCACCACGCGCACGGTGCCAGCGGCCTCCAACGCCTGCAGCGCGGGCGTGGCAATGGCTTCGATCTCGGGCACCACCAGGTCGGGCTTTTCGGCCTCGATCAGCGCCGTCAGCTGGGCCGGGTCGCTCATCGTGATGGTGCGGGCATGGTGCGCCACCTGCTGGCCGGGCGCGTTGTCATAGCGGTCCACCGCCACCGTCTCCACGCCCAGGCGCTGCAAGGCAATCAGCACCTCCTTGCCCAGCTCGCCGCTGCCCAGCAGCATGACTTTGGTTGCGTTCTTGGTGAGCGGGGTGCCGAAGGTGGTCATATCAGGTCGTGTCTACAAAGGGGCTGCGGCGCAGCGATGGGGGGCATTTTAGAACCCTCGCCTATCCCCGCGCTCTGTCGCCCAGTTTGTGCCGCACTGCAACACCAGCCGCTATGATCTTGCCACCGGGCTTGCCACAGGCACTGCAGGGCGGGCCCCTCTCCCAGCAACAGGACCCAAGGAAGACAGATGACGATCCAGACCGTAGGCGTAATTGGTGCAGGCACCATGGGCAACGGCATTGCGCAGACCTGCGCGGTGGCCGGGCTGAATGTGGTGATGGTGGACATTTCGGAGGCGGCCGTGCAAAAGGGCCTGGCAACGGTGGGCAGCAGCCTGGACCGCCTGATCAAGAAGGAAAAGATCAGCGAAGCCGACAAGGCCGCCGCCCTCGCGCGCATCCAGGGCAGCACCCGCTATGAAGACCTGCAAAAGGCCCAGCTGGTGATCGAGGCGGCCACCGAGAACTACGAGCTCAAGCTCAAGATCCTGCAGCAGGTGGATGCGCTGCTCGACCCTTCGGTGCTGCTGGCCTCGAACACCTCGTCGATCTCGATCACCCAGCTGGCAGCCGCCACCAAGCGCGCGGACAAGTTCATCGGCATGCACTTCTTCAACCCCGTGCCGCTGATGGCGCTGGTCGAGGTGATCCGTGGCCTGCAAACCAGCGATGCCACGCACGATGCGGTCAAGGCGCTGGCCGAGAGCCTGGGCAAGTCGCCGATCAGCGTGAAGAACTCGCCCGGCTTTGTCGTCAACCGCATTCTGGTGCCGATGATCAACGAGGCCTTCTATGTGCTGGCCGAAGGCATTGCTTCGGCCCAGGACATCGATGACGGCATGAAGCTCGGCTGCAGCCACCCGATTGGCCCGCTGGCCCTGGCCGACATGATCGGCCTGGATGTCTGCCTGGCCGTGATGGAGGTCTACCTGAAAGACTTTGGCGACAGCAAATACCGCCCCTGCCCGCTGCTCAAGGAAATGGTCGCCGCCGGCCAGCTGGGCCGCAAGACCGGCAAGGGCGTCTACAGCTACGCCTGATCGCGCGCGCCCGCGCTGCCCAGCGATCCCTGCCCCATGTCCGCGCCACGCCGCACCCCGATCTGGAAAAAGGCCCTGCCGGTGACTGCACTGGTGCTGGCCCTGGTGGCCTGCATGGCCGGCTTTCGCCTCTGGAAGCAGCAGCTCGAAGAGGCGCCGGTCGATGCGCTCTACCGCGACTACCTGGCCTATGTGGCCGCCCGGGTGCCGGCCGCCGATCTGCACCTCAAGCGCTACTACCAGCGCTATGGGCGCGACACGGTGGCGGCCAAGCATTTCAAGCCCATCTGCCGCAGCGTGACGGCCATGGCGGACCAGCAGGCGCTGGACCTGGGCGCCAGCGAGTGGCACACCCTGGCCGGCAGCTGCCGAACGCGGCTGAGCAACGACGAGATCCACCTTCTGCCCTGACCACACCACCACACAGACAACACCACACTACAGAGACAAGCATGCCAACACCCAACCTCTTCAAAAAAGCCATGGCCGCCGGCCAGGCGCAGATCGGCCTGTGGTCGGCCTTTCCCTCGCCCTACATCACCGAGCTGCTGGCCGGCAGCGGCTATGACTGGATCATGCTCGACACCGAGCATTCGCCCAACGATGTGCCCCAGGTGCTGCAGCAGCTCCAGGCGGTCGAGGCGGCTTTGCAGCCCCGCCCGACCAGCGCCGTGGTGCGCCCGGCCTGGAACGATCCAGTCCTCATCAAGCGCTACCTGGACATTGGCGCCCAGACCATTCTGATCCCCTTTGTGCAAAACGCCGACGAGGCCCGCGCCGCCGTGCAGGCCATGCGCTATGCGCCCCAGGGCATTCGCGGCATGGGCGGCTCGATGCGCGCCAGCAACTTTGGCCGCGACATGCAGTATGTGGACGATGCCGACAAGGAGCTGTGCCTGCTGGTGCAGGTGGAAACCGCGCAGGCGCTGGACCAGATCGAGGCCATCGCGGCCGTCGATGGCGTGGATGGCATCTTTATCGGCCCGGCCGATCTGTCGGCCAGCATGGGCTACCCTGGCCAGCCGCGCCACCCGGTCGTCAATGCCGCGATTGACAACGCCATCACCCGCATCCGCGCGGCCGGCAAGGCCCCCGGCATCCTGATGGTGGACGAGGCCCGCGCCCGCGAATGCCTGGCGCTGGGCGCGCAGTTTGTCGCGGTCTCGATGGACCTGATCCTGCTGCGCACCGCTGCCGATGCGGTGGCGGCCAAGTTCAAGGACAGCAGCGGCCAAGTGGTGCAGACGGCTTACTGAGAACGCTAGGCGACCCAGCTTCCGTCTGAGACGCGGGTTGCCTCTTCCTAAGACGAATCCAGGGGCCCTGCACCGGCCCTTGCCAAACACCCTGCTCCTGGCAGGTGATTCCCCAATTAAGTTGCACGCAATTTAATTGAGCACGATAATTCAACCCATGCCCAACGCCACCCCTGCCACTGCCCACAACGCGCTGCTGCTCGACCAGCAGCTGTGTTTTGCGCTGTACTCCAGCTCGCTGGCGATGACCAAGCTGTACAAGCCCTTGCTCGAACCATTGGGTTTGACCTACCCGCAGTACCTGGTGCTCTTGGTACTGTGGGAGGGCGATGGCTGCATGGTCTCCGAGCTGGGCGAGCGTCTGTACCTGGATTCGGGTACTTTGACGCCGCTGCTCAAGCGCATGCAGACCGCAGGTTGGCTGCAGCGCCAGCGTGACAGCGACGATGAGCGCCGTGTGCGCGTGTATCTGACGGAGGCCGGCCGCCAGCTGCGCGAGCAAGCCGCGGCCATCCCTGCCTGTGTGCTCGCGCACAGCCAATGCACGGTGCAGGAGCTGCAGGCATTGACACAACAGATCCAACAGCTGCGCAGCCGACTGGCCGCGCCGCTGCCCGCCGCTTCTTGATGAAGCATGTTTTTTCGTTCCACCCTTGACCAGGAGTTCACCATGGCTACTCTCGAAAAAGTTCTGTACACCGCCCACGCACATACCACCGGCGGCCGCGACGGCGCATCGCGCACCAATGATGGCCGCCTGGATGTGCAGCTGTCCTCGCCCGGCACCAGCGGCCAGGGCACCAACCCCGAGCAGCTGTTTGCCGCCGGCTACTCCGCCTGCTTTATCGGCGCGATGAAGGCGGTGGCGGGCAAGCAAAAGCTCGCCCTGCCCGATGGCCTGTCGATCGACGCCGAAGTGGACCTGGGCCCCATCCCGAACGCCTACGGCATCGCTGCCCGCCTGACGGTGAACCTGCCCGGCATGGACAAGGCCGTGGCCGAAAAGCTGGTGCATGACGCCGACCTGGTCTGCCCTTACTCGAACGCCACCCGCGGCAATATCGACAAGACCCTGACCGTGGTGGTCTAAGTCGCGCAGTTCAACGATTGACACCCTCCAGTACAGCCGGTGCATGCCTTGCATGCCCGGCTTTTTTGCGTCCCTGTGGTCAAAATGGCCGTCACAAGAAGGGCGCACAATGGCGGTATGCACGATACCGATGACTACCCGCCCAGCAGCCCCGCGCAGGAACATGCCTATGCCGCGCTGACCCCCGATGTGGTGCTCGACGCGCTGGCGTCGGTGGGCCTGTGGGGCGATGGCCGCCTGAACCCGCTGTCTTCCTACGAAAACCGCGTCTACCAAGTCTGGCTGGAAGACGGCAGCAAGGTGGTCTGCAAGTTCTACCGCCCGGGCCGCTGGAGCGATGCGGCCATTGCCGAGGAGCACCAGTTCTCCCAGCAGCTGGCTGACGCTGAAGTGCCCGTGGTTGCGCCCCTGCAGCTGGGCGGCCACAGCCTGCTGCTGCATGGCGGCTTTCGCTTTTCCGTATCGCCCTGGCGGGGCGGGCGCCAGCCCGATCTGGACGACTGGGAGGTGCTCGAATGGGTGGGGCGCTTTCTGGCCCGCATCCACACCGTGGGTGAGGCCCGGCCCTTTGTGCACCGCCCCAGCATCAACGCCCAGGACTTTGCCCGCGAGCCCCATGACTGGCTGATGGCCCATGGCGCCATCCCGCCCGGCCAGCGCAGCGCCTGGAGCGATGCCTGCCGCCGCGCCACCGACAAGATCTGCGAGATCATCGACCCGGGCAATGCCAGCGGCCATTTTGCTGCGGGCAGCTACCGCAGCCTGCGCCTGCATGGCGACTGCCACCCGGGCAATGTGCTGTGGGTGCCGCCCGAGCACCAGGGCGGCGGCCCGCATTTTGTCGACCTCGATGACACGCGCAGCGGCCCGGCCGTGCAGGACCTGTGGATGCTGCTGTCGGGCGACCGCCAGCAGCAAAGCGCGCAGCTGTCGACGCTGGTCGAGGGCTATGAACAGTTCCGCCCCTTTGACCGGCGCGAGCTGGCACTGATCGAGCCGCTGCGCACGCTGCGCCTGATCCACTACAGCGCCTGGCTGGCGCGGCGCTTTGACGACCCGATCTTTCCGATCCACTTTCCCTGGTTTGGCAGCGAGGCCTACTGGCAGGAGCAAACCCAGATGCTGCAGGCCCAGCTCATCGCGATGGATGAGCCGCCGCTGTACGTTTAAGGAACCGGTTAACAGCGGTTGTTCAAGCGGCAGTCGGGCAGCAGTTGCCCATCCGCACCGCGCCACTGCAGGTTGGGATCATGCTCGCCCGTGGGTGGGCTGACCACCCCAGGCACGACCACGCCGGGCTGTGCGGCCTGGGCATGGTTGGGTGCAGCAGCGGGGGCAGACGCGGGCGCTGCCGGGTCATACAGCACCGTGCCGGTGCCCACCCCCACACCCACCTGGGCGCCCCCGACGGAGGTGCCGACCCCGACACCGGCATTGCCCGTCACCTGGCCGCGCTGATTGACCCCCACGCCGACACCGACAGGGCCCAGGCCCGTGCCCACCCCGGCGCTGACCCCGCCACTGCCCAGCCCCACGCCGACCGAGAACGGCCCCACCGGCACACCCACACCCACATAGGGCGAGCAGGCGGACAGCGCAGCCACGGACAAAGCGACAGTGGCGACGGCGGCCGCTGCACGGCGGCGGTGGGGGAGAAAGAAAGGCATGGCGGGCATTCGGATCATGGCTATTTTTAACAGCGATTGCCACACCAGCCTCTGGCGCAAGGACATTGCACTCCGATGTCCTACGCCCAGCGATGGGCACCCCGACGGCGCGGGGACATGCCGGGCCCGACTCCCTACAATCCAGGCCACCGTCCTTTTCGGGCCAGCCGCTACCCGCCGCTGGCCTGCTGCTGCCACCGCAGCCCAGCCCCAAGTTCTGATCATGAAATACCAATGGCCGCCCTATTTCTGGGTGTGCTTCTCGATGTGCGTCGGCGTCATGGGAACGGCGCTGGCCAGCCCGCTCTACCCGCTCTACCAGGCCCAGTGGCAGCTGCCGCCCAGCGCGATCACCCAGGTGTTTGTGCTCTATATGGCCGCAGCGCTCACCAGCCTGATGCTGCTGGGCGCGATCACGACCCGCTATGGTTTTTTCAAGGTGCTGCGCGCGGGAGTGATGCTGATGAGCGCAGGCGTGCTGCTGTCGGCACTGGCCTGGAACATGCAGGTGTTTGGCTTGAGCCGCATCATCATTGGCCTGGCCTCGGGGATGATCACCACCTCGGCCTCGCTGGGCCTGACCCAGCTCAACACCAGCGGTGACACGCAGCGGGCCGCTGCCACCACCAGCTTGACGATTGCCTTTGGCTTTGGCCTGGGGCCCATTGTCGGTGGCCTGGTCGCGCAATGGGCGCCTTTTCCGCTGCGCAGCGCCTATCTGCCGTCCCTGCTGCTGAGCGCCTTGGCGATTTATTCGCTGTTCCAGGTGCAGCTGCCGGCCCACCTGCAGCCGGTGCCCTCCAGCACCAGCTTTGGCCTGCGCCAGCTGATGCCGCGCCTCACCTTTCCCGAGCGCGCAGCGCTGCGCCGCTACGGCCTGGCGTCGATGGGCGCCTTCTGTGCCTTTGGCATGTTCAGCCTGTTTGCCTCGCTCGCGCCCAGCTTTATGCAAAGCATGCTGCCCTGGCACGGGCCGGCCATCAGCGGGCCGTCGATCGGCCTTATCTTGCTGCTGTCGGCCGCCTCGCAGTATGCCGCCAAGGGCTTTGTCACCCGCAAGGTGCTGATCACCGGCTATGGCGCGCTGGCGCTGTGCAATCTGCTGCTGATCGCCAATGTGTTTGCCAGCTCGGCGGCGGTTTTTCTGCTCTGCGTGCTGAGCGCCGCGCTCGGCCATGGCCTGTGCAACCTGGGCGGTATCTCGGTGGTCAACCGCGTGGCGCGGGCTGACAACCGGGCCGGCCTGCTGGCCACCTACCTGGTCATTGGCTATGTGGGCACGATCTTGCCGATTCTGGGGATTGGCTGGCTGTCCGACCAGGTGGGCCTGTCGCGCGCGCTGCTCGTGTTTTGCGCGGTGTTTGCGCTGCTGTCCACCGCGCTGGCGCTGGCCACCTGGCGCACCCCAGTGCCGGCGCCCGCTGCCAAGCACTAGCCTTATTTGCGCGGCGGCAAGGTGATGCTGATCTCGTGCGAGATCTCTGGGCCGCTCTCGGCCGGGCGGATCACCTGCTCGGGGGGCGGTGGGGGTGGCGGCCGCAGCACGGTGGGGCGCGGCGCCAGCTTGGGCTGGATGTTTTTCTTCCAGGCCTCGACCAGCACCTCGTTGACAAACTGGCGGTCCAGCCACAGCCACAGCAAAAACGGCACCAGGGTGGGCAGCACCAGGCTGCCCAGCTGGTAGCCATAGGCCAGCAAGTCCAGCTGGGTCTGCGAGATCTTGAGCAGGCGCAGGTCCAGGTTGGTGGCCAGCACCATCTGCATCAGCAGGCTAGTCGAGATGCTGAACGCCTGGAACGGCAACAAGATCACATAGCCCAGCACCGCGCGCCAGATGCGGCCCTTGCGCCAGGCGGCCAGCAGCAGCGCCAAGAAGATAGGAAAGCCGTAGGCATAGCGGCCCGGGTCGCCATCGACCGAGATCTCGGCCCAGCGGCCACCGGTGTTGGCATTGGCGACACCCACCGAGGTGTCGACCTCGATCTTGCCGGGCGCAATATGCACCTGCTTGACCCAGCCCGCAGCCAGGTCCAGCATGCCTTCCTTGGAGATCACCGCCACCGGGTAGCTCATCCACGGCGACAGCTGCACCCACAAGGTGGTCAGCACGATGATGCCGGCAAAGGCCAGCAGCGCAAATCGCTGTATCGGGTTCAAGCGCTTCATCCCTCTTCCTCTGTATCCGCCCTCCTGGGGGCTCTGTGCTTCTTCTCGTGCCTATGGAAAAAAGCCAGCAGTGCTTGCACTGCTGGCCGGTTCAAATCAGGCGGCTGCCAGCGTGGGCTCGGCCCCCGAGCCCGAGGGAGGCGGTTGGTCCGAGCCATCCTCGGCCCGCTTGGCGCGCTGGCCGGCACGCACCCAGACGAGCCAGACGACCAGCACGTCCAGCATGATCAGCGCCTGCCACAGGTACTCGTGGGCAAAGTTGAAGGCCGTCATGTTCCACTGGCCCAGGTAGAACAGGCTGATCACGCGCACAATATTGACCGCTTGCACCGCGATAAAGCCCAGCACCAGGCCGATGAGCTTGTGGCGCCAGCTCGACGGAAAAGCCATGATGGCGGCAAACAACACAATGCAGGCCTCGATGCCATTGCAGCCGGCCTCGATCGACACGCCAAAATTGGTGGCATGGTTCCACAGCACCTTGCCTTCGGCCACGGCAGACTTGTCAAACCAGGTCACCAAAAAGGCGCAGATCTGCGCCAACATTGCCGTCCAGGGCTCCACCAGGTGCTTTTGCACCCAGCTGAGCATATTGAGGCCAAACAAAGTGAGCTGCAGCCCCAGAAATACAAAAAAGAAGCGAACCATGGTACGTGCCTGCTGTCGTCGAAGTGGACGTAGGAGCAAATATAGCCGTTAAAGTTCTGGCCGGGGGAAATGCCTCTGTCAACAACTGGTGTTCGTGCGGCAAATCCCCCACGCGCAAAAAAGCCGCGCATGGCTATGCGCGGCTGGGGTGCTGGAGGCAAATCCTATGGCATAGCCTTATCAGCTGCGGCGTCCCAGTCGCAGTGCGGCCAGGCCAGCCATGGCCAGCGCCATCAGCAGCAGCGCGCCGGGGGCCAAGGCAGGCACCGGCACCGCCGTCTGGTCGCCGGGCCGGCCTTCGCCGCCGCCATTGTCCTTGCCAGCAATGGTCGTGGTCGCCGAGCTTTCGTTGTTGCTCGGGTCGCTATCGCCGGGCAGGTCCACCACGGCGGTATTGACCAGGCTGGCCGGGCCTTGCAGCGCGGCATCCACGGTGGTCTCCACCGTCAAGCTCACAGACGCACCCACCGCCAGCGGCTCCAGCGCACAGTCCAGCGTGCGGCTGCCTGCGTCAAAACGGCAGGCCGGCGAGGCTTGCACAAAGACCAGGCCTTCGGGCAAGACATCGGTCACGCTGGCTTCGCGGCTATCGGCCGGGCCGTTGTTCACAACGGTCAAGGTGTAGGTCAGCGCATCGCCTGCGGCGGCCTGGGCTTTGTCCACCGATTTGGTCAACGCCAGGTCCACCAGCGCCAGCGGCGTCTCGGTGTGGCTGTCGTTGTTGGACTCGTCGGTATCGCCGGGGCTCGTCAGGCGGGCGCTGTTGACCACCAGGGTCTGTCCTTCGGTACGCGAGAGCAGCTTGGCGCTGAAGCTGAAATCCCGCACTTCACCGGCATTGAGCGAGCTGATCTCGCAGCGCAAGGCGCGCGTGGCCTCGTCATAGCTGCAGCCGGCAGGGGCCGCGCCTTCCAGCGCCAGGCCTTCGGGCAGCACATCGCTGACGACCGCCTGGCCGTTCACCAGGTCATTGCGCGGGCTGGCTGCCGGGTCTTCCTCGTTCTTCACCGTCAAGGTATAGGCGATCAGATCGCCCACATCGACGGCGCTGGTGGCCGAGCTGGTCTTGGTCAGCGACAGGTCCACATAGCGCAGCTTGTCCAGCTCATCGGGCGAGATTTGCGCCGGGTCATAGGTGGAGGTGCGGTCCGTGGTCTGGTTGTTCTTGCTGACATCCATGCCGTCGAGCACTTCCACATCGGCCTTCACGGTTGCGCTGTGGTTGACGGTGCCTACGGCACGGCCATCGAGCAGTGCAGCGGGCTCCATCGTGAACTTGATCGCCACCGATTCATTGGGCGCCAACCAGGGGAAATCACAGACCAGGCTGCCCGCCAGCGCGCCGGCGGCCGGCACGGTGCAGCTGTCCAGACCCATGCGGCTATCCCCATTGGCCAGCTGCACGCTGTCGAGCGAGACAAAGCGGAAGTCGGCCGTCGATCCCGCTGCCGGGAACTGGTCCACCATCTGCACGCCCGTCGCATAGGACTGCGATGCACCGCTGTTGGTCACCGTGATCGTGTACTGGGTCTTGCCGGTGTCCAGCGGGATGCCGTCGTTGGTGTGGCGCATGTTCACCAGCACATCGACCTGGGGCTTGCCCAGCGGCACGGTTTCGTTGGCGCTGTTGTTGCCCAGGTCCGTCTCCGGCGTGGCCGAGGCCACGACGACGCTGTTGTCCAGCTGAGGCGGGTAGTCCTTGGCAGGCGAGCGCAGCTGGTAGCTGACCGTGTTTTGCGCGTTCTCGGCGAGCGCATCGGTCCAGACGCAGGTCATCGTGCGGTTGGCTTCGGTGATCTCCAGGCCAGCGGCAAACCTGGCGCCGCCGCTCAAGCTGCAGCTGCCACCGCTGATGCTGGGCGCAGAGCCCACCAAGATGGTGTTCAGCGGCAGGCGATCGGTCACGCGGACCTGGCGCGCCTGCGAGGGGCCGCTGTTCTTGGCTGTCAAGGTGTAGGTGATCGCCTGGCCAGCGGCAGCGCTCTCGGGTGCGGCCTGCTTGGTCACGGTCAGATCGGTCAGTGCTTCGAGCACAACCGAGGCCTGCGCACGGTTGTTGGCGGTGTTGAACTCCGCCGTGTCGGGCGAGCTCACATCGGCCACATTGACGATGGTGTTGGTCTGCGTGGCATCGTCCTGGGGGTCCACATACTGGCGCGCCTTGATGACGACCAGATACGCAACATCCGGGTCGGCAGGCAGGTTGCGCAGGGTGCAGCTGACGGTCGCAGACTTCTGGTGGTTGTCACCCGAAATGCTGCAGCCATCGGAGGCGGCAGTGCTGCCCGCCTTCAAACCCAGCATCTGGGCCTGCGGCACCTCAGGCATTTGCACCTCGGCCGTCAGATAGCGGCTGTTGTCATAGGCTTTCACACCCAGTACGCCCGCGCTGGCGTCGGTCAGCAGGTTGCCGATGACATCGGTCACCGTGACGGTTTGCGCAGCCTGCAGGTCTAGATTGCGCCCATTCTCAGGCACATCGTTTTTCACGCGCAGGGTGTAGACCACCTCGGCACCCGAGGCCTTCGCGCCATCTGTGATCACCGCAGACTTGCTGATCGACAGGTCGGCCTGGCGCTCGGATATGTTGACTTTGTTGCTGCTCACGATCTGGCCCAGCGGCGCACCGTCACGTCCCTGCATACCCACCAGTGCAGCGCCGTTGGCGATGGAGGCAAACTGGCCGTTTGCCGCATCGATGTGGGCCACCACATTGAGCAAGAGCTCCGAGCTGCTACCAGCGGCAATACCGCCGCTGAAGGTGCAGGTCAGCAATTTCCCCAGGTCAGTGGCCGTGCCGCTTGCGGGGCTGCAGACCCAGGGCGACCCGGCGGCCACACCCAGAAACTGCAGTTGGCCGTCAAGCTGGTCGGTCACCGTCATGGTCTGGCCGGGCAGCACATCCAGCGGCCCATTGTTCTTGATCTTGATCGCGTACTGGTATTCCTGGCCGGAGGCAATCACCGACGCCGTCGTGCTTTTGCTCAGCGCCAGATTGACCTTGTTGCTGACCAGCACGCTCGCTTGCGCCTGGTTGTTGGCGCCCACATTGGCGGGCGGTTCATTGCTGGCCGAGACCTCGGCCGCGTTGTTGATGACGCTCTCTGCCGCCACCAAAGACACATCCACCAAGGCCTTGACCGTGATCTGCGGCAGGTTCGGGGTAAAGGCACCGCTGTACTGGCAGCGGACCACTTGCGCGTTGTTGCTGCAGATCCAGTCCACTCCAGCAGCAGACGCAAAGCTGACACCAGCCGGCAGGGTGTCGGTGACGACAATGTCCTGCGGCACCAATTCACCGGCGACCCGCTTGGCGCTCAGCGTGTAGGTGACCGGCACAGGCGCGCTGGCCTGCTTGTCCAGCACCTTGGGATTGACGACCTTGGTGAGCGCCATGTCCAGGTTCAGATTGGGCTGGACCTGGATCTGCACATCATCGGTGTTGTTGTCAGGGTCGGCATCCAGAAACAGCTGACCGGTGGCGGTCTCGCCCGACACCGACACCGCGCTGGCCACCTGGCCGCCGCTGGTCTTGACCAGCAAGGGCACGCTCAGCAGCGGCAAGTCCTGGCCACGGCCAACGGACTGCCCAGCGGGCACGGTGTAGCTGCAGCTCCATACCGGCACGGGCTGGTTGGCGCTCGTGTCTTCGGCCAGCTTGCACACCCAGCCATCGCCGCCCGGACTGCCCTGGAACTCGGTGCCCTCGGGCTGTGGAAAACGCAGCTGGGCCTTTTCACCCGCCTTGAGCGCAAAGGCATAGGGCGAGTCGGCATTGCGCACCTGCAGCTGGTAGTCGACCTTGTCGCCCTGGGTATGGCTTGCGCCATTCACTGGCGCGAGGATCTGCACGGCCAGATCGGCGCGCTCATAGGTGGTGATCGTGCGCTCGATGCGGCTGTGGTTGGGGGCCGCCTCGCCCGCATCCGGATCCGCATTGTCGGGGCTGGAGGCAGACGCCTGCGCCGTCCAGTCCGTCCCCGCGCTGGGCAGCTTGACGCGAAAGTCCACCGCGACAAAATCGGTCGCCGTCACCAACGCAAGATTGCATGCCAGCGCAGCGCCTGCCTCGATGGTGTCGCCGGCCTTGGGCAGCGGATCGGCACACTGCACCCCGGCGGGCGCGACGATTTCCTGAAAAATGGCGCCCGCAGGCAGCTGCTGCAGCAGCGACACATTGGCGACCTCGCCGCTGCCGCCATTGAGCTTGACCTTGGCGCGGTAGACAAAGTCGGCGCCCACCGGGCCGTCGACCGACCCGCTCTCCGCCACGGCCCCGGTCTGGGCCACAAAGGCGTCATGGTTCACAAAGATGTCGTAGCGGGTCGACTGCGCAGCGGCCACCGCCGGAAGCAGACCAGAGACCAAGGCAAGGGCAACGCTGCATCGCAAGGGGCTGCGTAGCGGCGGCGATCGATACGGGAGTAACACTTTCAACGTCCTGCTTAAAAAAGGCAAAGCTCCGCCCTCTCCTGAAAAAACAGAGATAACGGCTTGCGTGTTCAGTGAAATAAAAGGTTTTCGCTACATACCAAATATTTTCCGGGCCATCACAGAGATAAAGCCCAGCGGTAGTCACGAAACCTTTGAGGCCTGCTGTACCTGACAACAAGGGCTGCGAATGTAGCACCGGGATTCAAGCTATATATGCAATAAACTTTTAATAAATTTATTGACTATATAAAAATGATGCAGCAAAACGATGCAGCACCGGCCATAGCATTTCCGATGGCCGCGCGAGGGCTCTGCCATGCGCTGGGCTCTGTGCGCCAGCGTCGGCAAGCGGTGCAGGGTGAAGGCAGGGGCCGCCAAGCGCTGCACCGGTGGCGCGGCAGCGCATTCCGCAGTCTCCTGGGGATCACTTCGCAATAACTTGATTTACCTAGCAAATAACAGATCTACGACAAGCAGGCACTGTTTGAAGGCGTGGCCAGCGCCGAGACAAAGGCACTTGCTGCCCATGGCTGGAAAGCAGACCAGCACCTTCGTGCTGCAGCGTCTTTGACGTCCTCTCGGCAGGCTGGCGCCGAGTGAATAAAACAATTAGATACAGTGTTGAGAAATCCAGAGACGGCCCATGGTCCGCTGAGAAGTTCTGCCTCCCCATATGTCAACAATTCTTAACTTTTATTTTGTCGGGTATTGGGAAAATATTTACAGGTGAAAGTAAGTACTCCCCTTGGGCGACAAAAGAAAATAATCAATCGGGATTTTAAAAAACCAAGCAGATGGCCAGCGCTGCGGCATCAGAGAAATATCCATCTGCAGCACATACCATGCAACTGCCAGGCGACAGATAAAAAAATCCCCGCCCGGTTTTTCAACCGGCGGGGATTTTTATGCGGTGTACTGCTGCTTTATGCCAGCAGTGCATTGACCCGTTTGACGTAGGCGGCAGGGTCGTCGGGCAAACCGCCTTCGGCCAGCACCGCCTGGTCAAACAGGATCTGGGCCAGGTCGTGGAAGTGCACCGAGCCGTCCAGCTTCTTGACCAGCGGGTGCTCCGGATTGACCTCCAGCACCGGCTTGGATTCGGGCGCTGGCTGGCCGGCCTGCTTGAGCAGGCGCGCCAGTTGCAGGCTCATGCCGCTGTCCGAGACCACGAGGCAAGCGGGCGAGTCCACCAGGCGGCTGGTGGCACGCACGTCATCAGCACGGTCCTTCAAGGCTTCCTTGAGCTGGGCCAGCACCGGTTTGAAGGCTTCGGCGGCTTCTTCGGCGGCTTTCTTCTCTTCGTCGTTTTGCAGCTTGCCCAGATCGACAGCGCCCTTGGCCACCGATTGCAGCGGCGTGCCATCAAAGTCCTGCAGGAAGTTCAGCGCCCACTCGTCGACCCGGTCGGTCATCAGCAGCACCTCGATGCCCTTTTTCTTGAACACTTCGAGCTGCGGGCTGCTCTTGGCCGCGGCCAAGGTGTCGGCGGTGATGTAGTAGATGGCGTCCTGGCCCTCTTTCATGCGCGCCTTGTAGTCGGCAAACGAGGTGTTCAGGCCTTCCTGCGTGGTCGATGCAAAGCGCAGCAGCTTGGCGATGCGCTCCTTGTTGCCCATGTCCTCGCCCAGGCCTTCCTTGAGCACGGCGCCAAACTCGCCGTAGAAGCGGCTGTACTTGCCCTCCTTGGCCTTGTCGTCTTCGCTCACCACATCCACCACGCCATCGCTGCCCTCGGCCGCTGGCTGGGGCTTGTCATGGCGGGCCAGGTCCTCGAGCATCGACAGCACGCGCTTGACCGAGCCATCGCGGATCAGGCGCACATCGCGGCTTTCCTGCAGCAGCTCGCGGCTCACGTTCAGCGGCAGGTCGGCCGAGTCGATCACGCCTTTGACAAAGCGCAGGTACTGCGGCATCAGCGCCTGGGCATCGTCCATGATGAAGACGCGCTTGACGTAGAGCTTGATGCCCGCGTGCTTGCCCTGCTGGTACAGGTCAAACGGCGCCTTGGCGGGGATGTAGAGCAGCTGCGTGTACTCGGTATTGCCTTCGACGCGGTTGTGGCTCCAGGTCAGCGGGTCTTCGTAGTCATGGCTGATGGCCTTGTAGAAGTCCTGGTACTGCTCGGGCGTGATGTCCTTCTTGGCGCGGGTCCACAAGGCGCTGGCCTTGTTCACGGTTTCCCACTCGCCGGTCTTGGCCATCTCGCCGGGCTGGTCGTTCTCGCCCTCTTTCCACTCTTCCTTTTCCATCAGGATCGGCAGGCTGATGTGGTCGGAGTACTTGGCAATCACTTCCTTGAGCTTGTAGCCGTTCAAGAAGTCCTGCGCGTCCTCGCGCAGGTGCAGGGTGATGCTGGTGCCGCGCTGGGCACGGTCGATCTGCTCGACCTCAAAGTCGCCCATGCCGCCGCTGGTCCAGCGCACGCCTTCCGAAG
Organism: Comamonas sp. MYb69; assembly: GCF_037479315.1. Taxonomy (NCBI): domain Bacteria; kingdom Pseudomonadati; phylum Pseudomonadota; class Betaproteobacteria; order Burkholderiales; family Comamonadaceae; genus Comamonas; species Comamonas sp. MYb69. Next base: position 272,000 of record NZ_JBBGZG010000001.1, on the reverse strand, counting down.
CCTGGGCCCCAGCGCGGCGCGACTCGACGGTGATCTTGTCGGCCACGATGAAGCCCGAGTAAAAGCCCACGCCGAACTGGCCGATCAGCTGCGAATCGGCCTTCTGGTCGCCACTGAGCTTGTCCATGAAGGCCTTGGTGCCGCTCTTGGCAATCGTGCCCAGGTTGTCGATGGCCTCTTGCGTGGTCATGCCGATGCCGGTGTCGGTGATGGTCAAGGTCTTGGCCTTGTCGTCATAGGACACGCGCACTTCCAGCTCAGGCTGGTCGCCGTACAAACCACTGTCATTGAGTGCTTCAAAGCGCAGTTTGTCGCATGCATCCGACGCATTGGAGATCAGCTCGCGCAAGAAGATCTCTTGGTTCGAATACAGCGAATGCGTCACCAGGTGAAGCAGTTGGGCCACTTCGGCCTGGAAGGAATGGGTTTTTTTGGTCATGGGAGCTCAGTCTTCATCAACACAGATCAAGGGTCTATATGGGTGCAGACCGCGCCGCTTCAAGGTATACCGTCATTTTAGGAATTGCTTATCCAAACAATCTATATCAAGCAAAGATTTATGACATAGATCGCTGATAAATGATCATGATCACCCGTAGAGGAGATTTTTAATCTTCTTTCTACGCGCCATCCCACTTCACTGTTATCTCCCCTGACACACTTAACGTTGTGTATCAAATTTTGACATTTGATTGGTGGCATCCGCGCAAAATAAACTCAACGTTAGTTAACTTTTAATTACAAATGAATGTTGTTGAGCGGCATCCCTTGTACAGCGGCACTGGTTTCTTCCAGGCGTTTACAGGGCTTGCCGCTTGGGGGATGTGGGTGCTGGTGCTTGGTGGGCATGTGTCCCTAGCCCAAGCACAGAACGATCAGGCAGTCAGTGCCCAGGTGGAGTCACTGAGCGCTGCCCAGGCAGAGCAGGCCCGGCTGCGCGCCACCATCGAGGCGGCGCCCGCCGCCTACGAGGACAACTTCATGAGCGCCGATGAACTGACGGCCTTGCGGGCCGGTGAAGCCGAAGAAGTCGACCCCAGCACCTTGCCGCTGGGGCTGCGCAGCTGGGTGCTGGAGAGCCGCCTGGGCATCGCCCGTTCCGACAACGGCCCGTTGGGCAGCCAAAGCGGCACCGAGCTGGGCCAGCGCATCCAGTACCGCCAGCAAACCCTGAACTATGGCGAGTGGCTGCTGCAGGCCGATGTGCGCAGCATGCATGGCGGCCAAGACGCCTTCAATGGCATTGGCGCCCTGGGCTATGCCCGCCAATCCAGCAGCCAGCGCATCACCGTGCAGAACCTGGCTATGCCCCTGACACCGGGCATCCGCATGGATACCACCATCGGCGACGGCTACAGCGAGCTGACCCGGGGCCTGGGCCAGAACTACCGCCTGATGCTGGGCACCAGCACCGTGCGGGGCCTGTCCACCCGCATCTATGGCGTGGACTTTGACATCAGCGCCGGCATGGGCCAGCGGGGCGATTTGCTGGGCGGCCCCTATCCCGGCTTCGAGAAGAGCCAGGGCACAGTCGCCTGGGTAGGCGCCACCCAGCGCCTGGGTGGCGCCTGGTATGCCGCCGGCCAACTGAACCAGGCCAATAACGTTGCAGCGGTGGACTATGGCCTCTGGAGCGACCAGGACAGTGGCAGCAAGCGGGTCAGCAGCTGGGCTGCAGCACTGGGCTATGGATCGCCCACGCAGCAGGACGGCGCATTGCGCGGCCGACTGACCGCGCTGGGCAGCAGCACAAGCAGCGATTCGGCACAAACCCCATCTGGCAGCGCACAAGGCCTGTACCTGGAGGCAGACACCAAGCTGGGCCGCTACCGCCATACCTGGGGTGCCTATGTCACCCGCCCCAATCTGCATTTTGGTGACTACCTGCTGCCCTCGGGCACGCAAGGCGCTTACTGGCGCATGGACCATAGCACCAGCCGCATGAGCTGGGGCACGGGGGTAGATGTGGAGCGCATGCGCGCCAGCAGTTGGCCGGCCCAGCAAGGCCAGACCCGCGTGGGGCTGAGCGGCAATCTGCACTACCAGATAGACCGCCGCACCGCGCTGGGCGGCAACCTCAACCTGTACCAGACCCGCTATGCGGGCGACGGCCAGGGCGGGGGCCTGGATGGAAAGATGCGCAGCCTCTACGCCTATGGCTACTACCAGACCCGCTTTGGCGAGCTGCCGCGCTCGCGCTTCAGCCTGAGCCTGCGCAGCAATGAGCAGATTGTGCTGGGCGATGGCACTGCTACCGGGCGCGAGCTGCAGTGGGAGCAGGACTGGATCAGTGCCCAGCGCGAGACCATGCGCCCCGAGCTGGTTACCACGCTGGGCTGGGCCGATGACCGCAGCAACGGCAGCCACCAGCGCTACCCCACGGCCGGGGTACAGGGCCGCTACTGGGCCAGCAGCAACCTGAGCTTTTTCGGCAACCTGCGCTACACCTCGCAAAGCGGCGGGCTTTTCACCAGCCGGGGCCTGTCGGGCAACTTTTCGGCCGAAAAGCAGTGGGGCAATGGCTGGAGCACGGGCCTGGGCGTGCTGCTCAACCAGGCGCGCCTGGCCACCACCCAGGTGCTCAGCTGGACCAGCCCGCAAATCTACCGCAGCAACGACAAGACCGCCTATGTCTACCTGCGCTGGGAGGGCGGCACCGGCCGGCCCTTTGCCGTCGCCGGTGGCATGCCCGGCAATGGCAGCGGCAGTATCAGCGGCCGCGTGTTCTACGACGCCAACAAGGATGGCCGCATCCAGGCCAATGAGTCAGGAGCGCAGGGCATCGAGGTGGTGCTGGACGGCCGCTACCGCAGCACCACCGATGCCGAAGGCCGCTTCTTATTCCCGATGGTTGGCGTAGGCCGCCATCAGCTCAGCATCACGCTCGACAGCGTGCCCCTGCCCTGGGGCACGGCCGATGGCACGGTACTGAGCGTCGATGTTCCGCTGCGTGGCGAAGCCAACGCCGAGATCCCCATCACCAAGGTGGAGGACTAACCATGCAGCAGAACCCAGGCCCCCGCTTGCGCACCCCGTGCACGGTGTGGGCCAAACCCCGGCGCCCAGGCGCTTGCTCTCTTGAAAGACTCGAACCATGAAACACCCAAAATTGAAAGCATTGGCGCTGGGATCTGCCCTGGCGCTGGCCTACGCCGGCCATGCCTTGGCGGAAAGCCAATACGGCTTCTCCTCGGCCGGTACGGGCACCGTGACCGCCACCGCCAAGGTCAACCTGAGCGTGGTCATCCCCAAGCTGATCCTGCTCAAGGTGGGTTCCAGCAATGCCGTCCAGGACACCGTCACCTGGAACGCAACGCTGACCATTCCGCCCACCCCCGGCACCACGCCCACGGCCACCGCCAACAACGTCCAGGTGCCCTGGGATGGCACCGCGCCCACCGTGGCCGTCACCCCTACAGGCAACGTGCTGTCGGTGGCTGCCTGGACCAATGCCGGCACTGCCAACATCAATTGCGCCGTGGGTGCCTGGAGCCCGGCCGCTGGCGGCCCACCCAATGCCAACTTCACCGTGACAGCAGCAGGTGCAACGCCGGTCCCCCATCCCGGCGCCAACCTGGGCGCATGCGCATCCACCACGCTCACCCCCAACACCTTGTTGAGCGGCACCTGGACCTATGCGCTGACCGGTACGGCCACCGCCTGGAGCGCCGGCACCTACACCGGCTCCGTCACCTATACGGCGACAGGCGTCTGATGCGCAAGCGCGATGCAACCACCGCCGCGGGGGGGGGGGGGGGGGGGGGGGGGGGCGCGCCGGGGGGGGGGGGGGGGGGGGGGGGGGCGCGCCGGGGGGGGCGGGCGGGGGGGGGGGGGGGGGGGGGGGGGGGGGGGGGGGGGTCCTGGGGGGTCTGGGCGGGGGGCTCCGGGGCCGGGGCGCCGGCCTCTGGCGAGAGCGCAGTATCAGAAGAAGAATTGGTCATAGGGCTACCCGTGTTGGGAGCACGCCCCATCCGTCACAGGCGCGCAGCAGCAGCCCTC